>CAZLTR010000038.1:0-20856 GCA_964562415.1 uncultured Hyunsoonleella sp.
GTGCTCATGATATCTGAGACACGCAATAATTCTAAGTTAATTTTTGATTTTCCTTTAATGGCATTTTCTAAAGGGGTAAGCTCCATTTTATTGTTTTTTAACCCTACCATAAAGTTAGTTTTTCCTTCTAGTAAAGATTCTACTGCTTTTACACCCATTCTACTGGCCAGAACTCTATCGAAACAAGATGGCGCACCACCACGTTGCATATGCCCTAAAACAGAGACACGCACATCGTATCCTTCCATGTTTTCGTCTACATATTCCTTGAGTTCAAAAATATTTTTTCCAATTTTATCGCCTTCAGCAACAACTACAATACTAGATGTTTTACCCGATTTTTTACTACGTCTTAACGATTCTACTAAACGGTCAAGACCAAGGTCTTCCTCTGGTATTAAAATCTCTTCTGCTCCACCAGCTATTCCTGTATTTAAGGCAATATGACCTACATCACGCCCCATAACTTCTATAAAAAATAAACGATTATGCGAACTCGCTGTATCTCTAATTTTATCTATAGCTTCCACTACCGTATTTTGAGCGGTATCAAAACCTAAAGTATGAGAGGTTCCAAAGATATCATTATCTATGGTTCCTGGAATTCCCATGACAGGAAAATTATATTCTTTATTAAAAATCATGGCGCCAGTAAAAGTCCCATCTCCACTAAGGCATCTATACCTTTAGCTTGCAGTTGTTTATAGGCTTCTTGGCGGCCTTCTTCAGTACGAAATCGAGCAGATCGGGCTGATTTTAAGATGGTTCCCCCTTTATTAATGATCCCTTTAACACTTCTGGCATCCATTAATTCGAAGTCACCACTCATAAGGCCTTCATAGCCTTTATAGATACCATAACATTCAATATTATGATACGCACATGTTCTTACTACAGAACGCACAGCAGCATTCATTCCAGGAGAATCTCCTCCAGATGTAAAAACACCAATTTTTTTAATTTTTCCTGACATGTAATACTTTATTTCGAAGTAAAATTACTAAACAAAAATCATATTTCTATAACATAAATCATATTTTAATGTCATATGGAAACTACAACGTTTTAGTTCTCTTTCATTTAAATCGCAATCACAGTATTTAGGGTTTAATTATTGCTAGGTGATGATTTTATAGAAATAAAATCGGGTAAGGCTTCAGTTTGGGTTGGCTTAGGTTTTTCTATTTTAATTTCTGCCTTCTTTTTCTTTTTAAAAAGGCTTCTTATCAACTCTTTAAACGTATCGAAATCTACATTATAAGATAGACCTGCGCCTTGTGTATACCCAATGTCTTGTCCAAAACTTTGAATGCTGTTTTCACGGTTAAATACTTTTGCAGAGAGTGTACCATCATCATTCAATAAAAAACTAATTTCTAAATCTCCAGCGATAACCGTTTGTGTTTCGCCTGCCCCTCCCACGGGCACACCTACTTTACCATTAAAAAAAACACGGTCGTTAAGCTGGGTTTGAAACGTTGCAACAACCCTATCATCGGTTTGATAATCGGGTCTATTTTGTCCTGCTTCGTAGTTAAAGCCAAAATTAATTTTTCCATCTTCGCTGGTAAATATACCATTTACAATACCATTAAGCCGTTCTGCTATAGTACCAGAAACATTTAACTCTCCAGAGCCTCTATTTTGAAATGACCCTCCAGAAGCCAAAAAGTATAACGCTTGATTACCACGTTCTGCTTCAGATTCTAAACGGTATTGCAACTCCGATCTAATTGTGGAATTCACATTAGGGAACTTAAAATCGAAACTAGGTTGCGGACGCTCCAAATCGCCCGTTAACGTAATATCTAACTCTACAGGAATACTTCTATTTATGGGATTATCTAATAAAGGAGATGGGTTCGTTTGGGTTTTATAAGAGGCCAACATATTAATTTGCGCTTTTAAAGGGTCACCTTCCCAGGCAATAGTCCCCCCTGGCTGCACAATAAATTGCTTTTGCACTAAGCCACCATATGCAAAATCATACACCCCTTCGAATACCGAGAAATCGCCCCACATATCAAATTTACCATTCGTGTTAATTTCTACTAATAAACCACCAACACCACGCCCTTTCAAAGCATGTCCTGTTTCTTTATTAATTATGATTTCTAATTCTGCATCTTGGGTGACATCCAAATCAAAATCTAATTCTAAACCTTTAATATCCTGAAAAACAAAAGCTTCTCCATTAGCCCTAGCCTGCTTTTGCTCTGGTGTAATAAAATGAATAAACGAATTATCCCCAAAGGATTCGGTATCAGATAAGGGAATCTTAAATACTGTTCCAGGTTTTGTTTCTCCAACCACTTTAATAATAAGTGCTTCTGTGGGGCCATAAATATCTGCAACACCTCCTATAAATCCTTTGCCGTAATACAAAGACTCTTCCGTTTGCTTGGTATCTAATACTAAAAATTTATCGGTAACTACATTAAGACCTAAATTCCATTTTGTAAAACTAGAATGACTTATATCGCCATTAAGTATCGCTTTAGAGTTGTGCTTAGTATCGGTAAGTTGTGTATTTACAAATATGAAACTTTGATCTTTTAAATTAACTTTAGCCTTATTATTAAGCTTGTAATCTACATTTAGGTAAGGAATAGAAAAGCCTCCAGAATCGATATTTAAATGTCCTGCTATTTTAGGATCTTTTAGATTTCCTAATACAGTAGCTTTTCCAGTAACATCACCTCGTACCTGAGATAAAACACCTGCTAATAATGGATTTAAAGGTTTTAAACTAAACTGATCAAAATTTAAATCCACGTCAATACTAGTACGCTTTCCTCTCACAGTTATATCTCCAATAACATTAAAGCTATTTTTTACATCATCTTTAATACTAATATCTACATTATAATTGGTAAGGTTTTCATTGCCATTTATTTTAGCATTAAAGCTGCCCAATTCAAAATCATTCACTTTAAAATCATCTATAACTACGGTAGAATTAGGCAAATAACTCCCATTTTTTTGAAGTAAATCTAATTTACCATTAACGAAGCCCTCTAGTTTTAAACTATCAATAGAAGGTGTGATTTTGGCAAGCTGCACATTTTTAAAACTTAATTGTAAATCTTTTTCGGTAGAATCTTTTAAAAACCCAGAGAGCTTTACCTCTTCATTGCCATGATTAATCTTAAGCTTATCAATTGTAAACGCCGATAAATCTTTAGCAAATTCTATTTTATTAAATCGGTCGTCATCGGTATTAATAGTCCATTTATAATCCTTAAGCGTCACATCAGAAGTTTTAAAACCTAATACAGACTGATTTGTTTCATTAATCGTATGGTAAAAACTTAAATTAAATTTATCGGCATTATGTTTACCTCCTTTAAATTCCGACCGCATAAATAAAGTGTCATTTACAGTAACATTAATCAAACTAAATTTTGAAGCATTATAAAACTTTGTATTGATACTGTCTACTTCAATATAAGTGTTAAATAGAGGGTTATTAGTATCTACTTGTAAATCTATTTTCTTAGCAAAATTATCGAGTACTCGTATTTCTGGCGATTTAAAAGTAAGCTTGAACTTATTAGCTTCACTTTCTAAAGCGCCCCTTATAAAGGTATTCTTACCAATGGTAACATCGGGATAAAACACTTCTATAATTTTATTATAAATTCTAAAATCAAAATCCAAGTTTTGATTTTCAGCAACTTTAAAAGGTTTATAATTCGTATAAATATTACCTATTGCATTTTGAAATAATTTAGAGATATCTTTAATCTTAAATTCGCCTTGAATTCCGCCTTCAATAATATCTGGTGAATCAATATCGATATACCTTGTATTTCCATTAAACTTTGAAGCTATCTCGAATTTTTTAAAATTATACGTATCGTTTTCATTCACATAAGATGTGTTCCTAAAGGTAATTGTACCGTAAGCATCATCTATAGAACTACTATTCATGTTAATATTTACCCTACTTTTTAAAATTGATAAGCTGTCCTTTTTAACAAAATTTAGTGCATTGAGGTTTGCATAATCAACTTCTGCTTCAAAATCATATTTATTTACGGTTTCAGAATAATCGAATAAACCATTAAATTTTAATTTTAAGTTTTCGTCATTAACGAGTAAAATGCCATCAAAAATCTTATTTTTAATTTTACCAGAAACAATAGACTTTGTATAATTATAATTATTATAATTTAATTGAAAAATAGTTCCTTTTATCTCTGTATCGATACTTTTAGCCACAAAACCTTGGCCATCGACATCTAAATTTAAAGACACCTGCCCTACTTTTTTATCATCTATAAACGTTCCTAAATCGAATGTATCTAAAACAATATTGCCTTTGTAAAGTGCATTATCAATATCGTTTAACTTTGTAATTTGTATGTCTGAGTCTATAAAACCAAGATCGGTATTAATAATTACATCGGCATCTATATTAGTTGCAGTAACCAAAGAATTGCCTTTAATTTTAAAGGTTCCTAACCTATCAAACGAAGACGGTATCGCGTCTCCCAAAACATTAGGAAGCAGTGCTCTTAAATCTTTATAATTAGAACTTAAATTCGTAAAGTTGCCATTCATGGAAAAATCATTGGACGCCTTACTAAACAAATTTTTAAAGTTAATATCACCATAAATCGACGTTTTACGACTTGTTTTTAACTGTAAATTTTTCGCATTTAGGTTGTTTAAGGTTCCAGAAAGGTCTACATTAAAGTTAGCAAACTGGTGTTTCCCAAATTCATTATATAATGTATTGAGCTCATCAAGAAGTATTTCAGAATTTCTAAAAGATGCTTGTAAAGTAACCTTATCTGTAAAATATTTCAAGTTTTCGCGCTCATAAAAGAATTTTAAGTTCCCTGTTAATACCGACTTTCGAGTTCTAATTTCAAGAGCATCAAAAGTCATATCGTTGACTGTATACTTAAAATTGGTCATTAAATTTTTAACGGCTACACCCCTAGTATCTTTAAAGGACAGTGTGTTAACACGCATGCTTACATCTGGCCCACTAATTAAAAAGTTGGTAGCATTAATATTTAAATCTGTGAGATTTAAAAGATTGGTAGTCGCTCTATTTTCATCAATAAGATTAAACACGCCTTCGGATATGGAAACGTCACTAGACGATAATAAAAAGTTTATCTTTTTATCTGATCGTTTTTTACTACTTAGTTTATCTACAAATACATCCAGATTTGTTTGTGTTTCGCCTTTGTATGTTTTTATATTAAACACAAGATCGATAATATCTATATCTCCAAAGATTAGGCGTCCTTTATAAAGATTTGGAAAGCTTAATATAGATGTATTGAGCTCTTGTATACTTATTAGAGTGTCCTTTTTAAAATCTTCGATGTAAATATGTTTAAGCTCTACATCTCCATTAAATTGTAACCCTACTTTTTCTACACTAATGTGAGTTTCAAAATCTCTATTAAGTAATTGGGTGACATAAGTTCCTAAACGTGTCTGTACTAGAGGGATGGAAAGAATTAAAACCACAATAAGAAATAACAACATGAAAATTGTTATCAATTTATATGCTATTTTAAATATCTTTTTAATGTGTTCTTAAAGTTTAAATTTATTATTTCAATTCCTAAAAAAGGATTGGCGATTTACAACCAAATAATGCCTAATTTTGCTCTGATTATCTTTTGAGAGAAACGCTATATATACTCGTTTTCAAAATTAACAATTATTGTGCCCAATATTAAGTAATGTCTAAACAAAATATTTTTATTTTAGGTATAGAATCTTCTTGCGATGATACCTCTGCTGCTGTTATACAAAACGGTAAAATTTTAAGTAATGTTGTTGCCAGTCAAAAAATACACGAAGCCTATGGCGGTGTGGTTCCAGAATTGGCCTCTAGAGCACATCAACAAAACATCGTTCCTGTAGTAGATCAAGCGCTTAAAATGGCTAAAATTACCAAAGCACAACTTCATGCTATTGCCTTTACCAGAGGGCCAGGACTTATGG
The DNA here is from genome assembly GCA_964562415.1 of uncultured Hyunsoonleella sp. Classification (GTDB taxonomy): domain Bacteria; phylum Bacteroidota; class Bacteroidia; order Flavobacteriales; family Flavobacteriaceae; genus Jejuia. The sequence continues at coordinate 5,977 of CAZLTR010000038.1, forward strand.
GGAGTTTGTTGGTTGGCACCTCTTTTGCTAAGTCATTAGCCTTTGGCCTTAATATTCCATTAATAGATGTGAACCATATGCAAGCGCATATTTTAGCGCATTTTATAGAAGAAGAAGGGTTTACCCCTCCTCCTTTTCCCTTTTTAGCCATGACCATTTCTGGCGGACATACGCAAATTGTACGTGTAGAAGATCACTTTGATATGACTGTAATTGGAGAAACTATAGACGATGCAGTGGGAGAAGCGTATGACAAAAGTGGTAAAATTTTAGGTTTAGGATATCCAGCAGGCCCAGAGATAGACCGTAGAGCCCAATTAGGCAATCCTAAAGCCTTTAGCTTTACCAAACCTAGAGTAGACGGTTTAAATTTTAGTTTTTCTGGTTTTAAAACAGCCGTTTTATACTTTATTCAAAAACAAACAAAAGCAAATCCTAACTTTATTACAGAGCATTTAAACGATATATGTGCTTCTATTCAATATACCATTATTGGTATTTTAATAGACAAGCTAAAAAAAGCATCGGCCAGTACAGGCATCAAACATATTGCAATTGGCGGTGGGGTTTCTGCAAATTCAGGTATTAGAAAAGCGCTATTAGATGGCGAACAGAAATTTGGATGGACTACTTATGTTCCTAAATTTGAATACACCACAGATAATGCTGGTATGATTGCCATTGTAGGATATTTAAAATATTTAGAACACGATTTTGCAGCACAAGATATTATGGCCTCTGCACGGTTAAAATTATAAGGGGTATTCTCTCCACAATTTTACATTTTAGAGTTCCTAAACACAAAAACAAATTCTGTTAGTTTTACTACAAAACACTTAAGATACTCCTTAAAAACCTCGACCAAAACCCACTTATTAACGACCACATGTTAATATCTTGATAAAGTTATTAACAATTGATTCTTGAAAACTTATGTACCTCTGGAAACGGCAATAAGGTTTAAAAATTAAATTTGATAAAATTTAATTCAAATCTTATGAAAAAAAACCTACTTATCTATGGTTTATCAGCAACCTCACTGTTTCTAACTGCCCAAACTAGTACTGAAAAAACCTTGGCTTCTATTGAAAATCATGAAGAAGCATTTCAGTTTATCAAGCAAAATTCTAAGCGAAAAAATAGACTAAGCGGCAAGATATTAACATTTAATGAAGAAAAACATAAAACAAGTCTAACACACGCCTTGTTTCAATTAGAAAAAGGCGACATGACTTCTGAAAGGGACGATTACGAAAAAACACTCTATAAAATTATAGACAAAACAAAAACCCCTTACTACCGTTTATCTTATATTGTTATAGATGGTGACGCTTACACTATGGAAAGCATCAATACCTTAAGAGAAACCCTTATTAATAGTTATAAAAAAGGCACACCTTTTAGTACCTTAGCCAACCAATATTCTATGGATGATAATGCGCAAAGAGGTGGGGATACAGGTTGGTTTACTAAAGATAGTGCTTATACCGACTTAGAAAAGGCTGTATTGAGCAATCCACATGCATTGGAAGACATTTTTACAATAGATGTCCCTGCAAAAAACAAGTATTATGTTGCTATACAAACGCATGAACCTAAAGAAATTTTGGAAATAAAAGTATTGAGAATTGTAGAACCAATAAACTAATGCAACTTTTTTTTAATTCAGAACTTAATGCCAATACGCCAGAGTTTTCTTTTTCAAGAGAAGAAAGCAGGCATATTATGAAGGTGCTACGCAAATCCGTTGGTGATACTTTAAGTATCACTAACGGTTATGGCACTTTGTTTACTGCAGAAATCACTCTTATAACCTCTAATAAGTGTCATGCTAAAATTACCTCTAAAATACAGCAAACGCCTAAAGCTTATAAACTACATTTAGCAGTAGCACCTACCAAAATGAACGAGCGTTACGAATGGTTTTTAGAAAAAGCTACCGAAATAGGAATAGATAGTATTACGCCTATTATATGCGACCATAGTGAACGCAAAGTTATTAAACATGAACGTTTTGAGCGTATACTACAGGCTGCTATGAAACAGTCTCTACATTGTTTTTTACCTCAATTACATCCTGCTGTTTCTTATAAAACATTTATACAACAAGAGTTTAAGGGCGAACGTTTTATAGCACATTGTGATGCACAACACAAAACAGCTCTAAAACAAGAATTACAACCACATACAGAGGTTACCATACTTATTGGTCCTGAAGGCGATTTTAGCACCCCAGAAATTGAAGCAGCACTAGCCAAAAGCTTTAAACCTGTTTCGCTAGGACGCACTAGACTGCGAACAGAAACGGCTGCAATCGTAGCTTGTCATTCTGTCGCTTTTACCAATGAATTGTAACAGTTCGCTACAATGCAACTTGTTGCCCTCCTGTAATATCTAAAGCATCATTTTGCACCAAAAGAACAATTGCTAATGCATCATTAGGTTGCACAAGATCTGGTATTGCAATACGACCTTTACCTATTGCGGCGTCTAAATGTATATAGTTTTCAGCAACGACAATATTCGTGTTTTTTAAAGTTCTATTTCTATTCTCCCCTCGTTTTACAACAGTTTCTCTTTCTTTTATTACTAACACCGCTCTTAAAGTTTTCCCTTTAATACCTCCTGTAATATTGTAATTAAAAACAACATCTGTAAGTGTTGTTTTTAATGTATGTATTTCTACTACATTAGGCCTGTTGTCTTTAAAATACGTCTTTAGTTTACTATACATAATTGCTTTATTAGACCCTACAAAGTGTTCCTTGCCATTTATAACTACTTGGGGCGTATAGATACTACTGCTAAAGAATTTAGAACTGTACGCACGTTGCTTATCACTGTACGTTTTTTTACTAAAAGGGTCCTTCCATCCAATATAGTTCCAATAATCTACATGGTACGATAATGAAATTACATTGTCACTAAATTCAGTTTGTACCTCATTTACTAACCTATCTGCAGATGGACAACTTGAGCAACCTTGAGATGTAAATAATTCTAGAACAACCACGTTACTCTTAACCGTATCTGCAGCAGATAGACTTAACAACAATATGATGTTTATGGCAAAAAAAAGCTTATGCATGATATTTTATTTTTATTTTTGATTCTTATGAAATTTAGTTGTTGTAATTACCGAAAACTTACGCGAAGCCTAGTACTTAGCTTATTTTTAACACCCTTATGCTATGCACAAGAACTTGCTATTTTAAAATATAAGGGAGGAGGTGACTGGTATAGCAATACTACTGCATTGCCCAATTTAATTGCATTTTGTAACGCCAATATCCACACAAGAATCACTCCGCAACCAGAAACTGTTGAAACAGGAAGTCCAGACATATTTCAATATCCTTATATACACATGACAGGTCACGGCAATGTGTTTTTTAGTGATGATGACGCAGAAAACTTAAGAAGTTATCTATTATCGGGAGGTTTTTTACATATAGATGACAATTATGGTATGGCTGTTTTTTTAAAAAAAGAATTAAAAAAAGTTTTTCCTAATAAGGATTTAGTTGAAATTCCACCTACACATGCCATCTTTAATAGCCCCTATAAGTTTCCTAAGGGCTTACCTAAAATTCACGAACACGATGGCCAACGTCCTCAAGCTTTAGGCCTTTTCGAAGACAACCGTTTGCTTTTACTATTTACATTTGAAAGTGATTTAGGTGATGGTTGGGAAGATCCAGAAGTTCATAACGATCCAGAAGACGTGAGGCAAAAAGCGCTTAAAATGGGCGCTAACATTATAAATCATGTTTTTGAGCATTAATAATTTTGGACATAACGACATCTCTACAGAGATATAGGCCTTCTCTATGACACAGCGCAACCACTATAATACAACCTTTAAAACACAAGAATTCCCAATTACATTAGTATGCGATCATGTAACTAATGCACCAAATATAGGAAGTCTATTTCGTATTTCTGATGCGTTTGGAGTGGCGCAACTCATTTTATGTGGTACAGCCATTACTCTTGGTCGCAAAGTATCTAAAACAGCAAGAGCTACAGAAAAAATCGTGAATTTTATGATAGCGCCTAATGCTTTAGAAGTTGTCACTACTTTAAAAACTAAAGGCTATCAAATTATTGCTCTTGAAATTACAACCAACAGTACCCCTATACACCAGTATAGTTTCTCTAAAAATCAACCCATTGCATTAGTTATTGGTGATGAAAATTTTGGCGTATCGGATGCTATTTTAAAGCTTGCCGATGCCACACTTCATATTACTATGTTTGGTCAAAATAGCAGTATGAACGTGGTGCAAGCCACAAACATTGCACTTTATGAAATGACCAAACAATTTTTGTAACGCTTTTATATCTTTACACTATGAATTCAAAAACCATTGCTAACGGTATTATAAGAGCTATAGCTATTCTTTGTGGTGTTATGCTATTGCTTTATTTTTTATATAAGATTCAAGCTGTAATTGGCTATGTAGCCATAGCCGCAGTTATTTCACTTATAGGTAGACCCGTGGTGTTATTCTTAGAGCAGCGCTTAAAATTTAAAAACACACTAGCCGTAGTGGTAACTATGTTAGCCTTATTAGGCATATTTATTGGGCTCATTGGACTTTTTATTCCATTAATGGTAGAACAGGGTCAAAACTTATCGCTTTTAGACATAGAACAGTTACAAAGCAATTTAGAAAACCTTTATATAGAAATCTTAACTTATTTTGATTTACATCAAGTAGATGTGGAAGCCTCTATTAAAGATTCTAATTTACTTTCAAAAGTAGATTTTTCATTAATACCTGTTTTCCTCAATGTCATTTTAGGAGGCCTAGGCAGCTTTAGCATAGGTTTATTTTCGGTTTTATTCATCTCCTTTTTTTTCTTAAAAGACAGCCGCCTTTTTGAAGGAGGTCTTTTAACCTTAGTACCTAAAGGAAAAGAAGACCGATGGCAAACTTCTTTAACCAAGATTAAAGATTTATTATCGCGTTATTTCATTGGACTTATTTTCCAAATACTTATTCTATTTATCATATACACCATTGGTTTGCTTATTGTAGGCGTAGAAAATTCTATTGTTATTGCCTTTTTATGTGCCCTTTTAAATTTAATCCCCTATGTGGGGCCTGTTATTGGAGCTGCCTTAATGTTAACACTAACCATGACCAGTAATTTAGGCCAAAGTTTTAGTGCTGTTATTCTGCCCAAAACGCTTTGGGTACTGGTTGTATTTGTAATTGGACAATTGGTAGATAATTTTGGAAGCCAACCTATTATATTCTCTAAAAGCGTAAAATCACACCCTTTAGAAATTTTTCTTGTCATTCTAATAACGGGGTTGCTCTTTGGAGTGATAGGTTTAATTATAGCTATTCCTGCTTACACGGCTTTAAAAGTAATCTTAAAATCTTTTTTATCTGAAAACAAAATTGTTAGAAAACTCACAAAAAACCTCTAGTGGATTTAAATTTTTCTTTATTAACTCCAGAAATTCAAGCTTTCATTACCCAACATTTAAATAGTGATATTTCTGTATTGGTTCTAAAAGGCACGTCTTTTACACATGTATCTACCGCCGAACTCGTTACCCAAATAGAAGCCAAAAGGCGATGCCAATTTAAACTTCCAACTTGGTTTCATACTAATGCGATATACTATCCCAATAAGCTTAATATAGAGCAAACCTCCTCCGAGAGGACTGCTGCATACAAAGCAAGCCTATTGTCTGGCTCTAGTATTATAGATATTACTGGAGGGTTTGGAGTAGACTGCTTTTATTTTTCTAAACACTTTAATGCAGTTACTCATTGTGAAACCAATTCTAAATTATCTCAAATTGTAGCATATAATTACAAACAGTTACAGGCTACTTCCATTGCCATCCATTCTGGAGATGGTTTAGACTATTTAAAAGCAACTTCAAAAACTTTCGATTGGATTTATGTAGACCCCTCTAGACGCAATGCTGCAAAAGGCAAAGTTTTCTTTTTAAAAGATTGTTTGCCAGATGTCCCCTCCCATTTAGACCTTTTATTTAGCAGAGCCAAGCACATTATGGTTAAAACCGCCCCTCTTCTAGATATTACAGCGGGTATTAAGGAACTGCAACATGTAAAGACATTACATATCGTAGCACTTCACAATGAGGTTAAAGAATTATTATGGATACTGGAGCACAACTATAAAGGTCCTATAACTGTTGAAACCGTTAATCTAAAAGCAGATGGGACCACAAAATTTAAATTCAATCTCGAAGATGAAAAAAACAGCACGGCCAATTACAGTATGCCCTTAAGCTACTTATACGAGCCCAATGCTGCCATACTAAAATCTGGCGCTTTTAATGAAATCGCAACACAATTGCAAATAGATAAACTACAGCAGCATTCGCACCTATACACCTCTACTACATTAATAGAATTTCCTGGGCGGCGTTTTAAAATTGAACACGTAGTGCCTTATAATAAAAAGGAGTTAAAACGTTTAGGGATTAAAAAAGCCAATATTACTACACGTAATTTTCCAGACTCTGTACAACAACTTCGTAAAAGGTACGCGATTAAAGATGGTGGGACGGTCTATCTCTTTTTTACAACTGCCTTTAATGGTAATAAATTAGTGCTCGTTACTACTAAAATCGCTTCGCATTAACTTTACTTTTTAACTTCTAGGCTTTGCAATCCCTCTATCGTACATTACAATGCTTCCTGCAACCGCTACATTTAAACTTAACTCCGATTTAAATTTGATGAGAAAATGTGCTTTTTCAATAGCTTTATGGGATAAACCATGATCCTCTGCCCCCAATAAGTATACACAACGCCTCGGATGGTGGAAGGTTTCTAAATTTTCGGCAGTATCTGTTAACTCTACGCCTACCAGTCTAGCCCCCTTAGGTAAATGGTTGTAAAACGCATCGAAGCTATCATAATGGTAATACGGCATAGCCTTTACAGCATTATGGGTATCGCAAGCTTGTTTTGCATAACGGTTCCCTATTGTAAATATAAAACTCGCGCCCAAATTTTGCGCAGAACGCCACAACACCCCTAAATTTTCTGGTGTTTTTCCATTTTGGATTCCAATACCAAAAAATTCATTCTTAAAATTATCACTCATATGCTGTAAAAATAAAAAAGTAATTTAAAACCTCTACAATTTGTAATTACAACTACATATGTCCTATATTTTATTTAACTTTAAAACATGAAAACACATTTTAATTCTATCATTTTTGGTTGTGCCATTGTAATAGCAGCAATTGTACTTGGTAAAGCATATAAAGATCGTAATAAGACCGATGGTGAAATTCGGGTAACTGGATTGGGGAACACCGATTTCTCTTCAGATTTAATTGTATGGGAGGCACGGTTTGGGGCTCAAAATTTTGATTTAAAACAGGCATATCTCACTTTAGAAAAAAATAAAACTATAATAAATCAATACCTAATCGACAAAGGCATTACAGGTAGTGAACTTATTTACAACGCCGTAAACACCAACAAGCAAACTAAGCCAATTTATGCCACTGGTGGCAAATACATAGGAGAAGAATTTGTGGGCTATGAACTTACACAATCTGTTCAAGTAGAATCGAAAGCCGTAGATAAGGTAGAAAAAATATCTAGAGAAATTACAGAACTTCTAAATCAAGGTGTACAATTATATTCTGATGCCCCACGGTATTATTACACCCGCTTAGCCGATTTAAAAATCGAAATGATTTCTAAAGCCACTGAAGACGCAAGATTACGTGCCGAGAAAATATCTCAATATTCTGGTGGTACACTGGGCGATTTAAAATCTGCTAAAATGGGCATATTTCAAATTACGGGTCAAAACTCTAAAGAAGATTATTCTTGGGGAGGCACTTTTAATACAAGCTCTAAAAATAAAACTGCGTCTATTACAATGAAGCTCGTTTATGAAGCCAATTAATCATAAACTCTTCTCTTTATTATCTTAAAAAATTCTAATTCTCTAAGACTACAACTTACAAGACCAAACAGCGCGATAAAGTATCCTCGTAAATGGCTTCGTATTGCGGTACAATTTCATGCAAATCGAATTTCAAAGCTTCTTTTCTCGCATTCGCTTTAAACGTTTTAAGGCGTTGTTCATCACTCAAAATATGTAATGAATTTTTAATCATATCATCTGTATCACCTACAGCACTTAAAAAGCCAGAAACTCCATGTAAATTTACTTCTGGAATACCTCCTGTATTACTAGAAATTACTGCAACACCAGACGCCATAGCTTCTAAGGCAGCCAAACCAAAACTTTCGGTTTGAGAAGGCAGCAAAAATAAATCGCTAAAACATAGAATCTTATCAATTTCATTACTACGTCCAAAGAAAATTACCTTATCAGAAATCCCTAAATCTCTACATTGCTGTTCTACTCCTTCTTTCTCAGGCCCCTCACCTATAAACATTAATTTTGCAGGAATTTCCTTTTGTATGCCGTAAAATACTTTAATCACATCTTTAACACGTTTTACAGGGCGCAAATTACTAATATGTGTAATTATTTTTTCATCATCCTTTGCCATCATCCCCCTTTGGCAATCTGTAAAACCGTGATTGTACTTGTCTAAGTCTATAAAATTAGGAACTACAGAAATATCGTTTTTAATATCAAACAAACGCAGGGTGTCATCTTTTAAACTTTGAGAGACTGTTGTAACTGCATCAGATTTATTAATACTAAAGGTAACAGCTGGTTTATAAAAAGGATGACTTCCAACAAGCGTAATATCTGTACCGTGTAGTGTCGTTACTATAGGCAAATGTATTCCATCTTCCTTTAATATCTTTTTAGCCATATAAGCGGCATAAGCATGAGGTATTGCATAATGTACATGTAAAATTTCAATATTATGTAATTTTACCATGTCTACCAACTTACTAGACAAGGCTAATTCATAAGGTTGGTAATGAAATAAAGGATATTCGGGAACATTAACCTCATGATAGTGCACATTATTGCTTAACAACTCTAAACGCACAGGTTGATTATAGGTTATAAAATGAATTTCATGACCTCTTTTAGATAATTCTAATCCTAATTCTGTAGCAACAACACCACTACCCCCAAATTTTGGTTAACAAACAAATCCTATTTTCATTTTCTTTTTTTCTAAAAGCTACCGTTTTAAATCGTATAACTTTATAATATGCTTTCTTTTTATATATGCAAAACTATTCTTCTATGGCCTCGTAAATAAAGCGCTGAATATCTGTTCTTATATTTCGTTTTAACAATAGATTTTTACCTGCTGTAGGATACGTTCTGTTTGCCAAAAAAATATATACCAGTTCCTCGGTAGGATCTGCCCACGCATAAGTTCCTGTAAAACCAGAATGTCCAAAACTTGTCATTGATAAACACCCACATGTAGGCCCCACATCACCCAGCTGCGGCTTATCGAACCCCACACCTCTTCTATTATTCTTATGACAAAAATAACAGGTATTAAATTTGTCTATAGTTTTTGATTTCAAATACCGTTTTCCTCCATAAAATCCTCTTTGCAAGTACATTTGCATAATCTTAGCCACATCATTAGCATTACTAAAAATACCCGCATGCCCACCTATTCCATTTTGCATAGCTGCCCCCATGTCGTGAACATAACCATGCACCTTTCCATACCGGTAATAATTATCTTCCTCTGTAGGCACTATATGCTTGTTACTCTTTTTACGATAAGGATTATACATTGTATAATTAGCACCTAAAGATTGGTATAAATGCGTTTGTACCAACTCATCCAATCCTTTGTCGTAATGTGTTTCGATATATTTCTTTAAAATATAATACGGAAAGTCACTGTAACGGTAACGCAAACGTTCTAACAATTCCGATTCTTTAATAATTTTTTGTATAGAATCTTGGTAATCAGATCTTAGATACAAATCATTATAAACTTCAATGTTAAACTTTTTAGTTTTTGTTTTGCTGTAATATTTTGGATTAGGACGTTTGGTTATACTATCTAGAGTATGGTAATAAAAGGGTTCCCATGGCCGTAATCGCGCATAATGTGATAGCATTTCTAATATAGTAATATCTGCTTTATTAGATCCCTTATAATCAGGTAACAGTTCAGACAGTTTACTATTAAGTGATAAAAGTCCTTTCTCCTCCATATCCATAACCAAAGGTAATGTTGCCAAAATTTTAGTTAAAGAAGCGACATCGTAAATATCATTAAAAGATACGTTCTCTTTTCCTTTATAAGTGTGTTTTCCAAAGTTTTTATTGTAAATCACTTTACCTCTTCTCGCAATTAACAATTGAATACCAGGTGTCATCATCGAATCCACAGCAATCTGCGCTAGAGAATCTACACGTTCCAACTTTTTAGAACTCATCCCTACACGTTCAGGAACCGTATACCCTAAGCGCTTTATGGCACTGTACTCCATTCCATCTCCTGCTTTAAAATAATTAGAAATAGATACAGGTAAACAGCCTATAGCAGGAATAGCCCCAAAGATCAACTGAGCAGATTTCTCTTGAGCTATCTCACTATTTTGATAACTTACTACAATGCCCTCTATATGTTCTAAAGTTTTTAAAGCTCCCAAAGCATAAGGCTTCACAAAGACATCTAAAATAATATCATGATGCACCGCTATATCTTGCAACCAAGTTAACTCTTCATTACTAAATTTATAAGGTTTCCAAGGGTTTGCATTAGGACGGTGAAGTCCAACAATAACCGTATTGTATGGCTTAAGTTTATTCGTTAAAGCATTTAAAGTTTCTGCCTCTATCTTATGCACTTTAGTGTATTTATATAATGTGTTGTAAAACGTACTGCCACTAGCATCGCCTAAAGCCACATAAGCCATTGTTTTAGTTTCTAAATTTTTAATAGGTAAAATATTCCCTTCGTTCTTTACAACAGTTATTGCATTTTCTAATAGTTCTTCATAAAGCATGTCATCTTTAGGACGATTTAAATCGGCATCCAAATGATATAACCCCACAGGTTCATACTGGTGTAAACCAACTTTATACTTAGCCATTAAAATTTTCTTTACAGAATGTGCTAAACGCGCTTCGGTAATTTCCTTTTTACGATACGCCTCCATAAATTTTGACACACCTATAGCCACATCTTCAGACATTAGCATGACATCATTACCGGCTTTAAAAGCCGCTAAATCTATGGCTCCAGTATCGCTAAAATTAGAGGCCCCTTTCATTGTTAAGGCATCTGTAAAAATAAGACCTTTAAATCCTAAGCGTTCTTTTAATATGTCTGTAACAATATGTTTCGATAAAGACGATGGGTAGCCTTCACGAGGTTCTAAACTTGGCACATTTAAATGAGCAACCATGACACTCGACAAGCCTTCTCTAATTAACTTTTTATAGGGATATAGCTCTACAGAGTCGATACGCTTTTCATTAAAACTAACTGTTGGTAATGTTAAATGCGAATCGGTGTCTGTATCTCCATGCCCAGGAAAATGCTTTGCATTGGCCAAAACCCCTGCACTTTGCATGCCTTTCATAAAAGCCAAGGCCTTTGCTGTTACGTTATCTCTATCTTCTCCAAAAGAGCGATTCCCAATAATGGGATTTTTAGGGTTTGTATTAATATCTACTACAGGTGCAAAATTAAAATGCACGCCAATACGTTTACAGTGTTCTCCTATTTGTCTCCCTGTTTGCTCTACCAAAGTATTGTCTTTAATCGCACCTAAAGCCATATTATAGGGAAATGCATAAGTAGAATCTAAGCGCATACTCAATCCCCATTCTGCATCCATACCAATTAGCATTGGTATTTTAGAAAGAGCTTGCAATTCGTTATTAAGTCGTGCTTGGCGCTTAGGACCACCACTAGAATAAATAATTCCGCCTATATGATGGTTACGTATAAGGTCTATAACTGTTTGTTTGGTCGCTGCATTTTGATTAGACATGACTTGTACCATATATAGCTGCCCTATTTTCTCCTTTAAAGTTAAACTTTGATAAACACTATCTACCCACTTTTTCTGGTTTTGAACATCGCTAGTGTGCAATGGATGTGAAATAAGTTGTGCATTTAAAACACAAAAAGGTAAAAGCAATAAAAATAGGATGTAACGCATGAAGGGCAAATTATAATGTTTAAACAGTAATAACCATGCCAAAATAATACTTTTAAAAAAAAGAGGAAAATACTTTAGTACTCATTTGTAAATAAAATTCAATGTTAAAACTTTAAACCCAATACTATTAAAAACGATTTATTGTTTTTCTATGAAAAAACACTTAATAAAAATTAACTCTACTTACTAAAAAATGTAAGAACAAGTATAGGTTAAAATCAACACATTAAAAGGGTAAGCAAAACACACATGTGTGGTAAAAATAATCTTATATTTTGATGAATTTAGTTAACATTATGTTAACCAACATTCTTAATTTTGAATTTAAATCTCTATATTTCGGAAAAATAATTGTTTAGACAGCCTAAAACTAACATTAATTCCTTACCACCTATTGGCTACTAGTAGCTAATAGTAGGGTTTATTGTTGTACCAACCAACTAACTAATTAACTAGCTATGATAAGAATTAATAAAGGCACTAGTGTTCCTAAATATAAGCAGATAATTTCATCTATAGAAAACGCGATATTATCTGGCATGTTAAAAAAAGGAGACAAATTACCTTCCATAAATAGTATTAGAGATGAATTTAATTTATCCAGAGATACAGTGCTTATGGCCTTTAATACTCTAAAAAATAGAGGCATTATACAATCTGTAGTAGGGAAAGGTAATTATATTAAAAGTGAAAATATAAATATTAAGCAAAAAGTTTTTTTGCTTTTCGATGAATTAAATACCTTCAAAGAGGATTTATTCAATGCATTTATCAAAAATCTGGGACCCGATATAGAGGTTGATATTTATTTTCATCACTTTAATTTTGATGTATTTCGTAGTATTATTGAAAATAAAGCAGGTGAGTATAATTACTATGTTATCATGCCTGCAAATTTAATAGGTACTAAAGCCATTCTTAACAAGCTCCCAGATGACAGCGTTTATATTTTAGATCAAATGCCTAAAGAATTAGAGCAGTACTCGGGCATCTATCAAAACTTTAACAAAGACATTCTAACCAACTTAGAACGACTTATTAAGCCCGTAAAAAAGTATCACACATTAAAACTTGTGTTCTCTAAAGAAAAACAACCTATTGGCATGCTTGAAGGTTTTAAAACCTTCTGTACTAAAATAAATATTCCTTTTAAGGTTATTCAATCCTTAAATGGTACCACTTTAAAAACGGGAGAACTTTACATCATCCCCGACGACGATGATTTGTTAAAAATTATAAAAAAAATCAAACAAGCAGGACTCTCCTTATCTAAAGACATAGGCATCATTTCCTATAACGATACTTTATTAAAGGAAATTGTTGCCGATGGCATTACCACAATATCTACAGATTTTACAGCTATGGGTAAACGTTTAGCTAAAATGATTTCAAACAACGAAAAAAATCAAGTAGAAAACCCTAATCATTTAATCATTAGGCATTCTTTATAAATAATCCTTAAGTGTACACTATTCATCATTCACATTCGACAAATGTTGTATCTATTACAAACACAGATACTTCTATTAATGCTAAAATCTACTTAAATCAAGGCGCAAGCCTCCAAGAATTAACACTGGGTGGGCATGCTATTATCCAAGATTTATCGCCATTACATTACGCGAATACCTATGCGTCTTCACTCTTATTTCCTTTTGCAAATAGAATAGAAGATGGTGCCTACAATTATGAAAATCGCAGGTTTCAATTCGAAAAAAATTTAGCATCAGAACAAAACGCACTACACGGTCTTATTTTTGACAAAACGTTCAAAATAATAGATGAGTGTCTCACGAAAGAACAGGCTCAAATCACACTAGAATACATCGAAAAACAGCCCCCTGCTGCGTTTCCCTATACTTATAAAGTACAGCTTACATACACATTAAAGCCTACAAATTTATCTTTAAAAATGTCTATTACTAACACATCAAATCATCCTTTCCCTTACACTTTAGGGTGGCATCCCTATTTTGTAAGTAGTGACCTTTTCCAGAGTGAAGTTATTTTTAATAGCAGCGAAAAAATGCTTTTAGATGAAAGAAATATTACCACTGGTACATCTAAAATAAGCGGCACAACGACACTTAAAATAGAAAATAAAAAACTTGATGATTGCTGGGCTTTAAAAAGCCCTGAAGTACTTTTTAAAACCCCTAAATATAGTCTAAAATTTAATACGAATAGTACTAACAATTTTTTACAAATTTACACCCCTCCTAAAGCTAATGTTATTGCGATAGAACCTACTACAGGTATTTCTAATAGTTTTAATAATAAAATTGGATTAGAAATTTTAGAAGCTAATGCTACAAAAAACATATCTTGGGATCTAAATATTACAGATATCTAAAAATGAATACAGTATTACTAAAGACGCTTAGCACCAAATTTAAAACTGTATTTAAAGCCTCTCCCTTAATTGTTTTTTCGCCAGGTCGTATTAACATTATAGGAGAACATACAGACTATAATGATGGTTATGTATTTCCTGCGGCTGTAGATAAAGGCGTTTACGCGGCTATGACAAAAAGTAACACAGGACACTCTACAATTACAGCCTTAGACATAGACGATACAGTAACGTTTAAAATTGAACACTTACCAGTTCCTAAAGAAGGCCATTGGCAAAACTATATCTTAGGTGTTGTTGCCGAATTGCAAAATATAGGTAAAATAATACCTAATTTTAATATCATGTTTAAAGGAGACATTCCTCCAGGGGCTGGCATGTCTTCTTCTGCTGCTTTAGAAAACAGTATTGTATATGGTTTAAATG
>CAZLTR010000039.1:0-20539 GCA_964562415.1 uncultured Hyunsoonleella sp.
AAGAGGTCGTCCCAGAGGAAACGTATGCAGCATCTTCAGGATTACTAGAACTCCCCGGTTGATTGTAAAAGTATTCTGTTTGATATTCATTTCCTTGGTTATCATCAAGCGTTAACGACTTCACTCTCACTCCACTTTTACCGCTATTTTCTAAAGCAACATCTTTATTCGATTTTATATTGTAATACAAATGCATCATAGAACGCTCTCTACAAGGATTATCCCATTGCAAACAATTTTTTTTTGGATGTTTCGAAGAAATAGGGTTATTCCCAGGCACACCAAGCAACTCGGTACCATAGCTTATTGCTTTCCCTTGAAGATATTTAAATCCAAAATCTCCATCTCCATTATCATCTACATACCATGGGTAATCTTCCCGCTCTGTTAATTCAATTTTATCTTTTGTTAAACTAGATATATATATATTTCTGTTTGATAGATCTATAACTGCAGTATCATAAATACAGTTTAACCCTGCTTTATATTGGGTTTGAAAGCAAAACCATAAACTACTCGCCCTTACAGGTTCTCCGTATGTAAAATGATTTGTAAAATCAATAGGGTTAGGATTCCCTGGTTTATTTGTAATATCAAGTCTATGAATACCACTATCATATTTCCAAACCTTAAACTCAAGTCCCGACTTAAACACACGTCTAACATCTGATATAGCTTCTTTATGAATATCATCTGGTTCATATTCTATATTTAATTTACCACCTTCAGGAAACTGCACTTGTTTAAGGCTCCAATTATGAGGCGCATTTTCATAGTACCCCCAATTATCTTCCTTATCTTTGTTATATCCCCCTTCATTATAGTACTTAAAAGCATAGGGCGGCATTAAAGAAATACCATGTTTTCCATTTTTAGATACTCTTTTTAAAGTAAGCCTCCCTGAACCATTAGCTATAGAATTTGGTGATGCTGTTGCTAATGCATAATCATGCTTAAAATCAACTGATGAAATTGATTTTTCTATAATGGTTTTTGTGATATCTTTTGTATCCACAACATTTTTATAAAACTCACCTTCCCAAGTTTTATCTGCCAATATTTTGTACTCTCGATAGTATTCTATCTGGCTTACTAATCCTTTAGCTATAGCATCTTCTCTAATGAATAATTGACCTTTAAAGTTAGAGGTTACCTGCTGGTTAGTGTCTTTATAAGAACCATCTGCCAAATCCGTATTCTTTAACAAAATTATTTTGTTTAATTTCAATAATTTATGCGCATTAGATTTCGCTGTATATTTTAGTTTATACTCAGAATCCATTGTTACGCCAATTGTCGTATTATATCTCAATCTATCATAAAGGCCATCAAAATAGATTTTACCATCATCTCCTGATATATAACTTTTATTAATAGGAATAGTATAAGGTTCAGGGTCTAAATTCAAATTATAGGCTAAATTGTCTTCCCTAGCTTCCTTAACAAATAAAGCTGTATGGGTTCTCGTTTTTATAGCATCTAAATAATAAATCTCTTTAATCCCCCATTGAAAAAATTTACTATCTTCACTTAGTTTAGACCCTTCATAAGGAGTTCTCCAAACGTAACCATCACTCCATTTGCCGTAATCAAATTCTACCCAATACCCAAAGTCATTGCCATCAACACGATTATTAGAATTACGATCTACATAATCAGGCCCTGTAATAGCGGTTAACAACCAATGTGTTGCATAAGGTGCTATATCTTGTATTTGAAAAAATTCGTTTTCAAATTCTTTATCTATTTTTGTAATTTTATTTGACTTTTCTTTTTGATAAACAGGAATAGCATAATGGTATGTTTTACCATCTACCGCTGTAATTTTAAATCCTCCTATTCCATCTTCAGGAAGTTCTGCATTATGCCTATTAAAATTGCTTGGCGTGATAATCAAATTACTAGTACGTAATTGTTTATTTGTATATGACTCTACATACGAACCTGTTCTTTTACGACCATTAGTAGCGTTATAACCATTATAGGTTTCTGTTCCCTTTACTAATTCTGAATCAAATCTATAATCAGAAGGTTTAAGGTTTGTAATATCTCCTGAAGCAGGTAATGCACTATTAACATCCCATTTATCTGAATCAATTTTAAGAAAAGAAGCATGTTCATTTTCAAAATAAAAATGAAGCCCTTTATTCGTAAGTTTATCGTTATTATCTATACCTTTAGTAAATAAAGGAGCTGCATTTTTTGGATATAAATAAGAAATATATTTATTCTGAACTTTAGATCTTGCTCCTTTCAAAATACCTGTTTCTAATAAATGCGGCTTAATAGCACCACTAATTCCTTGCGCTGTTACCGAATAATCATCATACGCTGGAAATGTAAAAGCCGAATTTAATTTCCCTAAATCAAGATCCTCTCCTTCTATTTTTTCATAAACATCATACGTTGGCTGAAAATGAAAGGCAGATTCATTGATCCACTCGTCCATATCATTGGCATAAAGTGCACCATTATTTTTAGTCACTTCAGTATCAAAAAACCAATAGCGTTGTTTATTGTATGAAAAATTAATTCCTGCTGGACCTATAGGAATAGCAACATTAAATGAAGAAGATATTGAGCTTGTTTTACCTACACTTGACTTTCCGCCGACCCTAGCAATACCAAATCCTAGTAAAGAACCTCCAATAGAACTATTAGCACCGTTACTAGAGAAATCTAATCCTAATGATATGGAAGATTTTAATATGCTGGGAAATGCTTTCGAAACACCTAAAGTTATATTTCCTGAAAAACCTCTTTTGGTATGGTAACCTACACTTGCGTTTAAACTTGGCGTTATACCTGTTCCACCTATTCCCGATTCAGGTATAAAATGACTTAAAAGGTTTTTTGAAACACCGATACCAAACCCGTTTGTACCAGCAGTTATTTCTGCATCCAGCACTTCAGCTTTAACACCTACATCAAAACTCTTCGAAGTCTCTCCTCCAAAAGTTTTGTTTTCAGAATAACTAGCATACAAACCCGTAGAAAACAAACCATCACTCCATCCCACATTAAGCGAAACACCATAATTTGTTGACACACCACCTTTGTTATAAGAAATATTATAAGTCTCTGCTCTTTTCCAGTCATCTGGAGACCCCATAACATTTCTATTAATAGCCCCTGGATTAATATTCCACCCCAGTCCTGCCCAAGAAGCTTCCAAATCTGTAGCAATGCCAGCATGATATGACAACGCCAAGGGATAACCTCCTTCTGGACTAGGCACTTCTATTATGGGTAGAGAATAAGAAAAATCACCTGTCAATAAATCTACCATATCGACTGCGTCTATAGGCTCAAAACTTGCTGCTTCTGGAGAGGTTGGACCTTCACTTGCCCATAACTGATTGTTAGGGACTAATGTTTGCAAGAAAATAATCGTAAAAAATATAGCAATTGTACGGTGTCGCAAAGAAGGTTTACTTACCACTTTTGACGATTTTTGCATAGAATTCTCAATCCTAATGTAAAACAGGCTTTGGATGCTACCTTGAACCTTCGATAGCAACACCTTATTTTTTTTCTTGAGTCTCGAAATGTAATTGCGATTTATATTCATTATATATTCTTTGATTCTTTTGTATTCTTAATATTTCTTGTAAAAAACTTACTTGTACTAATACTTTAATACTGGTTGATTTTCTAAAATTCCTATTGGCACCATTAATTTCACTTCTCCAGTATAAACACTAGGGTCTTGAACTGTTAAATTCAAATAGTCTCCTTCTAATGTGTTTTAATATTTTAGAGACACCAATACATAGCAATCGCTACACTTATCATACAGCGCGAACACCTATAATCTGTGATAGAAACCATATCGTTTTTAATGGTATACAAGTGCTCTTTTTCACTTATTCCAAAAATCGATTCACGAGCCATATTTCTAAATTGCTATTTAATCCTTTATTGCTTTTCACACATCTCACTGCGTGTCTTCTCATCGTTTTACACACTCAAAGCTCTAGGAATCCAATTTTGTTTGAATATTTTTAATGCTTAAGAATGAACGCTTCTAGTTTAGCAAGGCGAGCTGCAAGGTCTGCATTAGTGTTTTTCAATGTAGTATTGATAGTACGTTGCTCTTTCAATTGGCTATCTTGATCAATAGCATACAAAGTGAGTTCTTCGATCTTCTCAAGTAACTTCATGTGCATTTGTGATACATCAATCCCTTTCGTTTTCATTTCTTGAGCTGAAGGGATATTGGGCAAATGCCCTTCTTTTAAGATATAGGCTTGCACTTGATCTAGTGTTTTTAATTGGTAATCATCATAGAACACATAATCTGGTGGCGTTAAAGCTCCTAACAAATCGATATGTACTTCTTTAGAATGGATTTGACCGTTTACAGTAAGGCTATAATCCTCTTCAGAACGTTCTGCCCCTATCACTAATTTCATATCTGTTTTTGGCAATACCAAGCTTCTATTTGAACTCCTAGGAGAAGACAACAATCGAAGCAAAGGTTCTCCTTTATGATCATTATATTCAACAGATGTACTTTCGCCATCCGCACTAAACTCATACAAGTTTTCGCCACTTTCAGGATACTTAATTTTATAACTTATCGATGGATCTGAGCTTTTCTCTGAGTACTTAAAAGAATAAATATTATACAAATAATTAGAACCATCACTCAATGTTTTATTATAAGCTCCTATGCCTACATTCCCTTTATCATAAAAAATATCATTCCCTCTGGTGTTCCACAAAGAAGCTGTTGGTGTGGTAGGGTTGCTAATTTCTGGTACTGTCAACAATTCTGTAACTGTAGGCTCACTTCCATTCACCTCTTCTAATCTCGGTGCATACAAATACGTTTCTACATTAGTTTCTGCCCAATAACTAAAGATACTAAAGGATAAACTTGCAGCATCTGCTGTGAATTTATAATCTTTAAAAAGTGTCTTTAAAGGAGCCGTTCCACTATTAACAGTATACACAGCTCCAGATGTTTCTGTACCTGTAAAGGTGCTTGGATACATATAGGCAACAAACAAATACCAAACATTTGCAGCATCAAGATCTGTGTAATGGAACCAAGGCACATTGGTAGAAACTGTTCCATCTAATAACAGAACACCGTCTGTACCAGAGTTCGTCTGAACGGTCGGTCTAAAATAGACAATACCACTTTCAATATTACTTTTTTTAATCCAGACAGACATACGATACGTTTTGTTAGGATCTATAGACACAAAATTAGTTTTAAGTCCTCCATCTGGTGTTCTTTCCGTATTTATAACATTACGCCCACTCCAAAGGATATCATTTTCACCAAATGGATTTAAGCCCGTAACAAAACTATCTTCTTCTGGAGCATGCATTTGTTCAAACCCTTCTGGTGGCATCACTCCAGATTGCCATGAAGAGCTATCTACTAAATTCTGACTTGTTACTGTTGTTACTGCGAATAAAAATAATACGCCTATTACATAATGCTTCATCGGTTTATACCTTGTTTCTCTAATTATTAAACTCATTTCAACGTGCCTGCATCATTAAATTATTGTTTCGATTACAGAACTTCATTTTAAGCTTAATGTCTTAGCTACAAAATATGTTACCCTAGTTTTTATATATTTTTAAATTAGTTAGAAGGTTCCCTTCGATACCTTATGATATGGATTCTATTTTAAGCGTAACTTAAACTATTAATACCTCCATAGCTTAAAAGTTACATTTTTTTAAAAATAGTGGCACAGCTTATTTCGCCATACAGCAACTGCTCTTACTTCTATTTCATCGGTACTATTTTAAAAAACCAAAACATTTCATTATCGCGAGATACAATCGTGATTTGTTACAACAATCATCCCTCTCTTTTTACCAACGCATAATAATCACCCTCTAAAGGCAAATACCCTTGATTGTATACAAAATAATAGACCTTACCTGCTTTTGTTGTGTATATGCTTGTAAAATAATTAAAATCGAAACCCAATTCTATAAGTTTAGCTCTAGAAGTTTTCGTTTTTTGATCTGGATTTAAGGTTTCTAAAACGCGGTAGTTCTTACGCAGACGGTTATTGGTATTTCTAATTAGGTTTTTACTATCCTTATTCACTCTATTATTAAACGTATTTCGGCATGCATCATCGCAAAATTTCTTGTCAATTCTACCTACAACTTTAGCACCGCACTCTAAACACTGCTTTTCCATTATATTTTCAGTTTACAAATTGGCCTTAATTAATATACCCCATACTGCTGCTGCCCAAAGCCACAGTATAAATATATAAATTAAACACCGCAAAACGAATGATTTAAGTGTTTTTGAAAGAAAAAACAACACACTACCTGCCCATGCAAAACCGAAAGCCCATAGTAGCCCTGCACCAATCATCGCAGGCCACACCCAGTCACCATGCCATGTATTGATGTCTGGATAGTTGCTAAAAAGAAAGGCAACTAAATAATACAATCCAAAACCTAAGCCTCCCATACTTAATAGTCCCAAAGCCCCCGTTACAAAAAACGCGATAACAGACCATTTGGTAGTTCTACTTAAAGTCCTCCATGATGCGCTCATAATTTCATTTATTACGTGTTAGCTACTAGCTATTTAACAGCTAAAAAGCGGCTTAATAGTAAGCATGCACTTACTTTAAAACCATACTATACCCTACTAACTTACAAGTAGATCCCTTTTTACTTTGTTTTTTAGCAGCAATGTAGTTCCTTTGAGTAAATATAATCCATTTACCGATGAGTCCAATAGCTAAATTGCTCACCTGTGCTGTTTTACTTTCCCTCTTAAAAGTAAATGCACAAGATACGCAAGGCATCTTAATCCCTAAGGTGACCGACCAAAATTCATGTCAACCCTGCCTAGATGCTTTTAAAAGCAAACCTAGAGATGTTCATTTTAACATCACTAACGACAACAAAGACAATTTATACTTTGAAATTACCGACCCCAGATGGTTAAAACAGTTATTTACATCCCCTAAAGACGGCTTCATTATTGATATTGTAGATCGTGAGCGTTACACATGTAATACCGACAGCCTCGCCGAAACAGTATATGGTTTAAGAGGTACCACAACGCCTTTTGTAATGGGCAAAAAATTGATAACTACACTTAATAAAACAGCTAACGGTAGGTATAGTGCTAAAGTAGCGACCATACCTAAGTCACTTAAAGGAAAAACTCTTGAATTTAACATCTACTTTGTTAGGCAAAACTTTTTCTGCTATTACTCTAGAACCTATAATTTAAAAAGTCATCGTATGAACCTCTTAGACCCAGGCTTATACTTAGATGCTTTAACGTATGCCTCTGATTTTAAAAAGCCAAATACTGAAGATGGTTTTAACCTAAAAAACAAGACCTTAAAATTTGTAATTCCTTTCAAAAAAAATAAGGCTACTTACTCTAAAGAAGATATCGCACCGTTGTACGATTCTCTACAGCTCACCAAATTTGATATTAAGAAAATTAAGATTAAGGCTTATGCCTCTGTAGAAGGGTCTACCGCTCGAAATGCAACGTTGCAAAAGTCTAGAGCCAATAGCATTATTAAAGCCTTGCAAAATTTTCAAAAACCAACGCTTATTAACGAGGTAGAGAGTCAAGAAAACTGGGTAGAGTTTTACAACGATATTGCAGCTACAAGTTATGCAGATTTAACCACATTAAATAAGCAACAGATAAAAGCGAAACTTCAAGGCAACACGAGCAAAGCACTTGAGAAATACTTAAAAAATCACAGAAAGGCTGTGGTGGAATTAGAGTTAGAGAAAAAAGACCCTTACCAAGACTTAACCGCAAATGCATTAATCGATTTGTTCGCAAAAGAAGTAGCGGCTTCAAACGTAACCAAAGCCAATAGCATCCATAATGTATTGGTAGAACGCTTAAAAAACAACAGCCTTTCACCAGATCGTATTACAGAACTTACAGTTCCAGATTCCAAACCCTTTTTAGATATTACAATAAAAAACACGTCGATACCACATTTATTAGATATTAGAAATGGAATGATTGTCTATGAAGATCTATTAGCATTAGACAAGAAATATCCAAGAAATAAAAAGATAAAATACAACATTGTAGCGACTAAATTTGTAATCTGGCGCAATAGATGGGCCGAAGTAGACCCTGTTCGTTTCAAACTAGAAATTAAAAATTTAAAAAACTATGGTGTTTCTAGTGTATTGATAAAGCGATTACTTGTTAATTATAACATCATACAAAGCCAGAACTTTTTAAATAAAGGCGACTATAAAAACAAAGATCTTTGTATAGAAGAGATTAACAACACCTATAAGCATGTTAATCTAAAAGGTAGAGAGCACCTTAATTTAGCGCAATTTTTCGTCTCGTACTCCAGAACCGACCTTGCCTATAACGTATTAGACAAGATCGTTAGAACTATTACTGTAGACGAAGATGTTCTGTTTTATTATTTAAACCTCACTATTGTAAAACAAGAACTCACTAAAACAAAAGCCTACAGAACTATAATGTTAAATGCACTAGCACAAAACAAATCACGTTTTTGCAATCTATTTAACCAATACAAAAAAAATGGAGGCATTACGTTTCAACTTTTAGAAGACGAATACCTAAGACGTACTTACTGCGAAAACTGCAATCGTTAAGCGAGCAACCTTCTTCCTTATTACCAAATTAAAATAGCCTAAAGCAAACGTTTTTAGGCTATTTTTTTATACAAGAGATTTCATGACTATTTCAACATAGCATCATGGGTATTCTTTTGTCCTTCACAAGCGCTTTCAAATATTACTATTCCAAAATATAGCTTATACGAACAAAAATTTCGCATATATGCGGTTTCTTTTTCTACTAGTCTTAAGGAACGTGAACTGCAAAACGACAGCCATCACTACGAATTCTAGATGAGCTGTAACGAATTCTAAAAGCTTCTTAAAACAACGAGAGACCTCCTGTAATTTTAACACAGGTTAAGTTATGAAACGCCTCTTATACTTAATCTAAATTAACAATAACGTCTCATACTAAAACAGCATCTTATGAAAGCTTTTATCGCACTTTTATTCCTCTGTATCACCAGCTTAAGTCTGGCACAAAAACAGGGAAGCCCTTATCTACATATTGCAACCTCTAAGGCAGAAATCCCCTTAAAAAGCTCTAAAACAGCCATACAAATTGCAGGTACTATTGCACATGTTTCGCTTACACAAGTATACCAAAACCAAGGGGCAACACCTATTGCTGCCACATATGTTTTTCCGCTCTCTACAGAAGCCGCTGTTCATGACATGCAAATGACCATAGGCACACGTATTGTAAATGCTAAAATATTTGAAAAACAAGAAGCACAACGCATTTATAAAACTGCAATCTCTCAAGGTAAACGAGCTGCTAAGTTAGATCAAGAACGCCCTAACATATTCCAAATGAATGTAGGTAACATTATGCCCAATGAGTCCATAAGCATCACAGTGCACTACACCGAAATGCTACGTCCCGATAAGGGCAGCTATCAATTTGTAGTCCCTGCTGTGGTGGGGCCTAGATTTACAGGAGAAAGCCAAACCGATACTAAAGCATTTCATACCCCCTATATGTCTAAAGATTGCCCCGCTCCATTTGTATATGATCTCACCTGTTCTATTAATGCTGGTATGATAATAAAAGACATCTCTAGCAACAGTCATCATATTAATGTGAACTACACTAATACCAATACAGCAGAAGTTTTTTTATCCAAAAGCAATACCAACCCTGGCAATAGAGATTTTATATTAAACATTAACCTAAGAGATTCTAGAGTACAGTCGGGATTACTTTTATACGAACATGAGGACGAAAATTTTTTCGCCTTGCAAATGGAACCCAAAGCACATATAAAATCTGAAGACATTCCTGGACGCGAATACCTATTTATTGTGGATGTTTCTGGATCTATGAATGGTTATCCTTTAGAAGTTTCAAAAACCTTAATGCGCAATTTATTGTGCAACCTCAACGCCACAGATACCTTTAACGTACAACTTTTTGCCTCTAGCGCCACGGCTTTAAGCCCCTACCCTTTAGAAGTTAATACTACAAACATAGATACTGCCATTCGTTTTCTTTCTGATGGACAAGGTGGTGGTGGCACGCAACTTTTAAATGCTCTAGAGAAAGCCTATGCCTTACCCCGAAAAGACCCTAGCAGTGCCCGCTCTATGGTCGTGATTACCGACGGCTATGTTTCTGTAGAAAAAGAAGCCTTTCACATGATTAAAACCCATTTAGACCAAGCCAATGTATTTACATTTGGCATCGGTTCTAGCGTAAACCGCTATCTTATTGAAGGCCTAGCTAAAGTCTCGCAAAGCAAAGCATTTATCGCCACTTCTAAAGCAGAAGCTCATACTGTTGCCGAAGCCTTTAAAAACTATATTGAAACCCCACTTGTAACGCAATTACGACTCAAAACAAAAGATTTTGAGGTTTATGATGTCACCCCAAGCAGCATCCCTGATGTTTTTGCTTCTAGACCCGTACTTATTTATGGCAAATACCGAGGTAAACCCCAAGGCCGCATTACCCTTACTGGCTACCATGGTAAAAAACGTTTCAAACAAGAGTTTACGGTTACACCGCATCATGTTAGTTCAAAACATAAAGCGCTACGGTATTTATGGGCGCGAAAAAAGATTGCCCAGTTAGACGATTACAATACACTATTCTCTGACGACACAAAATCTGAGGTCACTGCTTTAGGACTCTCCTACAATCTAGCAACAGCATACACCTCTTTTGTGGCTGTAGACAACACCATTGCTCATAAAAACGGCACCCCTCATACCACCCATCAACCACTACCTATGCCACATCACGTTTCTAATTCTGCCGTAGGTGCCAGTGCCGAGGTCTCATCGCAACTCAAATTTAAAACTAGTTTTAGTATTAGCATGCCAAAACACATAGCACAACACACTAAAAGAAGCATTCAAATGGAATTTAGAACCTTATACACAACATTAGTTAGCAACTACTTAAAACAGTACGAAAGCATACGCCTTACCTTTAATACTAAAGGCCAAATCACCGCTGTTGCTATTTTAAATAACGGCCAATGGACACATGCCCCAAAACTCGTTGAAACGTTTTCTAAAGTAAAAACTGCTCCAATTGCTCTTTGTAAGGCCATGACATTAACACTTAAAAGATGAAAAAAGCACTATTAATAATGGCTGTTATAGCATGTATTGCACTAAATATTAGTGTTATTCTAAAGAACGTGAGCACATCGCATCTTAACTCTAAACCTCTTAAAAAGCAACCTAAAGATAGTTTACAGCACAGCACAAAACACCTTAAAACAAAATCATGTGCGTTGTTAGGCTAGTGCAAAAACCACAGCTAACAGTCGCCATTGCTTTACTATTCATCCGTTAAAACCCGTATCACGCTATAACTATTCTCATGCAACATACGGGTTTAGCATCTCATCAAAATAAAAAACACCTGTTTGCTCTCCAAAAAATAACACAGGTGTTTTTTTCTATTTATACCGTAGCAGCCCGTTATTATCCCCGTTACGCACATTAAAAAACAAATTATTCTACGAATTCTAGTTTATGCTTAACGAATTCTAGAAGCGCCCCAATTTCACTTCAGTTCTCATGTAATTTTGAGGTATAGAAATCTAACAACCTTTAAAAACAAATACCATGTCTAGATTAATCATATTTTTTACAACAGCATTGATTTTACAGTACACCCATGCTCAAGAGTTTGAAACAACAACCAAATACCGAGTAGCCAATAGAATGGACACCAAACAACAAGAATACGCTACAGCTGTTTTTGATGTTGTAATCGCTAACGCCCCTTCGCATAAAGCTGCGACCTTAAGCATTTTAGATCTTGATTTTTTCGAAGACATCAACATTAGTGTGCTTTCTAAACCTAATCTAATAGGCATTAAAGAAATCCTTAAAGTTGCCATTAACTACAATAGCTGCTGCACCCATTCTGAAACCTATTATTTCATGGTAACACCTGCAAATGCTTTTATCGCATTACCGCATGTAGACAACCATTATTGCGAGAACACCTCCTCTGAAGTACAGTATATATTTCCTAGCCAAGCCTATGGTAAAGCAGGACTCATTTTAAAAACAGAGATGAATTACACAAACACACATAACGTTAAAGACACGCATATTCTACAGCGTTTTGCCTGGAACGACAACGACTTTAACACGAACGAAACCATTGCCTATTCTGGCATTGATAATAATTAATTAGTAACACTTAAAACCCAATAACATGACACATTTAAAAAACAGTATCCTCGCCCTTTGTTTCTCTGCATTTGCTTCTGTATTTGCACAAACAACACCAGAAATTGCGTTTAACACCATGACGCCTACAACAAGTATTGACCAGATGTCTTACGAGTATGTAATGGCAGACCACGTGCACTTAAGAGCTACCCCTTCTTTAAAAGGCAAAAAAGTAGCCTTATTGCCCATAGGCACTAAATTAACTTTATGGGAAAAGAGTGCCCAAGAAGACATTATCGATGGCATAAAAAGCAATTGGTATCGTGTGAGTATCGGCAACGACTCTGGCTGGATATGGGGTGGTCTCATCGCACAAAAAACCTTTGGCAGCGAAGCTTATCACGATGTAAAATTTGTATATGGCTTTGAAAGCGCACACACTAACACCGATGGCGTTGTAGAACACAAACACCAGCTAAGAGCCTTTAAAAATGGCGTGCAAATTGATAAAATTGTATTTAACGCCAACCAATCTACAGCTCTAGAAACCAAAAACATAGGCAATAAAGGCTTGTTTAATGTGGAAGATATCATTCAATTTAAAACCCTTACACCTCATACTGGCGCAAACACGGGTAACCTGTATATTTTTTGGAACAATGGCAAATTTACGAACATAGCGAATTTAGTAGATTACTCCGATGTAGATTATACCAAAACTGAAGCGTTCATTTTTCCATCGGACATGGAAGGGGTTAAAAACACACTAGTATTAGAAACCTTTATCACCAATCACAATACTGTTACAGAGGCCGATACTGAAGGTACTAAAACGCGTATTATAAGCCACTACAATTGGAACGGCCATAAACTCTCTAAATACGAAGCAGAGCCTACACCAACACAAGAGGAGATGGCAAGTACCACCGTAAGTAGCACTAATTTCTAAAATCATGGCTGTAAAGACATATCATATTATTCTGCTTTTCAGTTTAATCTTAGGGTGCAAGAAGCCGTTTTCGCAAAAGCCGAAAACGGCACTTGTGCTACCTACACAAGTTCTACCTCCCTCTATTGTATTTATTACAGGGACCGATCACGATAACAATACCTACTACAGCAATGCAAAAACCTATTTTAAAGCGCAGCATATGCAAATTATAGAAGGTCTATCGTCTTTAAATGCTATTATTGACTATTTAAATGCTAGTTCTGTGGCAGCCTATAAAGACATACATATTGTAAGCCATAGCAACCCATGGTTAGGCATGGCCTTAAAAACAACAAAAAACGGTGTTCGAATTACAACAGCAACACTTACTGAAGCCATAGCGACCCAACAGATCCTTCCGTTATGTCATGGCATCGATAGCAGTACAAAAATTATTTTTCACGCTTGCGGTTTAGCCCATAACAATAGCTTACTCAAAACCTTAAAACGTGCGCTCAGCAACGCAATAGCACCGCAACTTGTAGCGTCTCCTTTTTTTAATGTATTTGGCGGCAAATACGAGGGGCATTATTTAGCAACACCCTACTACACCTACTATCCTACTGCAGAGTCACCAGGCCCAAGAGCCCTTGCCAAAACTTTAAAACAAACCTACCCCAAAACAAAAATAGATTGGTTTAAAGCCATTACAACCAGACGAGAAACTGCTTTTGGAACCGTTTACAGTTACACGTTTAATATTCCCATACACTGGGAGTTTAGCTTTAATGACCGAACTGAAATCCCTAAACTCTCCAGTCCAAACACCATCATGGATTGGGTAGTCACCTTACCCGAAATGGCTCAAACCCTTTACAATCTTGGTATTCCTTTAACACAATACAGATGGCGGCATCGTATTAAAGACCATACGCTGCATATTTATGGCAAAACAACTGTACTTTGCGTATTAGCCCCAATTATAAACCCTAATGATCCCTCAGAATACAAATCTATTGCGTTTAACGACACCACTTTATACAACACATTGTAAAACGAATCCCATATACCTGTCTTTGTTTATATTTGTGAATCGCATCCATAAACTAGACCTAACATTACAAGACACGGCTTTATTTTGAAAACCTACTTTATATACTTTCTATTAGCTTTACTTTTAATACACAGGCTAGAAGCACAAAACAGTCAATTGCGCGCATATACCATAGAAAATGGTTTGCCTCAATCTCAAATATATGCCATGGCTCAAGATAGTATTGGATATCTTTGGTTGGGAACTCAAGGCGGCGGACTTTGTAATTTTAACGGTAATACGTTCACAATTTGGAATGAAAGCAATGGTTTACTATCCAATTACATCCATGCCCTATACCCCAAAAATGACAGCCTTTATATTGGCACCGCACGAGGTCTTTCCATAAAAACCAAACAGCACTTCTTAAACTTGAAATGCCCACAAATCAATCAATTTTTTATGGCAGAGGGACAGCTCTACCTCGCTACACAACAAGGTTTATATAGCTATTCTAATTCAAACCAGCTTCAAAAGCACCCTAGTATTGCGGCATTTAACACCAGTGCTATAAACGCTATTTTATTTGACGGGACATTCTATTGGATTGCTACAAACAAAGCCCTTTGGAAAACCAAAGAACTTCAAGACATAGAAACACGTCTAGAACTTGTAGACACTAATAACTATACTGCTCTAGCTCTACATGAACGTACGCTTTTTGCAGCCACATTTAAAGACGGTATTTTTATACATGAACTTGGGTCTCAATCAACTCCCATTTTATTAAGAGAACCACTTCGCATCAATACCATGTCTATTCACAATACCAATGAACTATGGATAACAACAGATGATGACGGCATTACGGTAATTGACACTAAGACCTTTACTGAAAAAAGAAGACTTAACACCACTAATGGATTGGCTGTACCTCATGTAAGATGCACGTTTACAGACCGGCAATCTAACATTTGGATAGGTACCTCTGGGGGAGGCTTCTATAAATATTTTCAAAACAATTTTAAACATTATGATGCATCCTCTGGTCTTAAGGCCAATCGTATTTATGCAGTGCATCATACTGGTACTCATCTTTGGATTTCTAGTGCTGAAGCGGGGTTGTCCTACATCGATTCTTTAGGGATTCACCATATTCCTAAAATTAAAAACTTTTCTGGAACAAAAATTAAAACCATTGCTAGTGCTCGTAATGGGGCCATCTGGGCAGGATCGGATGGCAACGGTATGCTATGCAGAATCACAAAAAAAGTAGACAGTATTTATACAGATACGAGTGATTCTCTAAATATTACCAGTACTGTGGTGTCTAAGCTGGTAACCTCAGAACATGTCATTAATACAGATACGGGGTTTCCTTCGGACTGGATTCGGAAAATCGTCTGTGGCCCGCAATACATTTGGGCAGCGACCTACTCTAGCGGTATCGTGCAATTTAATTACAATACAGATACAGATAGCCTAGCCTTAAAACAGGTCTACGCCAAAGCCCATGGCCTAACCGATTTGCTTATTAAAGACATGGCTTTAGATGCTCAAAACAGGGTATGGTATGCCACTCAAAAAGGCCATTTGGGATATATTGAAAACGGTAAACACCACGCTTTAGGCGCTGTTTTAAAACCACAAACAGCAATAAGAACACTATTATTCCATCAAAATAAACTGTTTTTAGGCACCGCTGGACAGGGGATTTGGGTAGCCAATACGGAAGACCACCCCCTTCATTTTAAGCCCATAACTGGAATTAAAAAAATAGGGTCAAAAAATATTTACCAGCTTATTTTTGACGACCAAGGGTATTTATGGGCTGGTACAGAACGTGGGGTTGAAAAAATACAACTCAACGACACACAGCAAATTGAAGACATCTATCATTTTGGTAGAAACGATGGGTTTTTAGGTATAGAAACTTGCTTAAACGCTGTAGATAAAGCCCCTAATGGAGACCTGTGGTTTGGTGCTATTTATGGTTTAACACAGTACCTCCCTAATTCGAACTCTAAAACCACATTAAAACCTAAAATACATTTCGAGGATGTACAGGTGGCTTACAAAAGCATAGATAGTATTGCGCTAAAATCATGGACCAATAGCCCCAAAGTATTGGCCTTAAAGCCTACGCAAACGCAATTGAGCTTTGCTTATAAAACTGTAGATATTGACCATCCTAACCAAATAGAATACAGATCTAAATTAAACGATAATACTTGGAGCCCTTGGTCTAAAACGCAGCAACAAAATTTTGCAGGACTTGCTTACGGAGCTCATGTATTTACAGTGCAGTCTAGAAACCACAGATGGGAAGAAAGCGCACCCATTACATTTCGGTTTTTTATTGACAGTCCTCTATATCAAAAAGCATGGTTTCAATGGGCAATTATAGGAAGTGTGCTGTTCATCTTACTCCTTTTAAGTTTACTTTATATTAGAAAGATTCGTCTTAAAAATAAAGCAGCTCAAGCACAACTAAAGTTAAAAAACCACTTACTAACATTAGAGCACAAAGCCTTACAGCTGCAAATGAATCCGCATTTTATCTTTAATGTACTTAATGGTATTAAAGCGATGGCTAGCAGCAAGCCAGAAAAAATGAATAGCACTATTAACAGCTTTGCTACCTTACTTAGAGCCACCCTTAACAACTCTAGAAAAGAGTTAATTACCCTAGCAGAAGAAACCCAAACACTACAGCATTACATCACTGTAGAACAGCTTATGGCCACCAAACCATTTACCTTTTCTATTGAAATTAATGGAGACCTCGATCCTGAAGAGATCCTCATACAGCCAATGCTTATACAACCCTTTGTAGAAAATGCCATCCGCCATGGCATTTTAAAGGCTCCAACCGAAGGTGTACTTCATATTATCTTTGATATAGCTGCGCCATTGTTGCATTGTAAAATTAGAGATAATGGTGTAGGCATTTTTACCTCCCAACAACAAAAAGAAAAAACAAACCATCAATCTATGGCACTTACGGTCACTAAAGAACGCTTACAATCCATCTCAGGAAAAAATACTTTAAAAATCACAGAAATTAAACGTGAAGACGGTACTATTGGCGGCACATCTGTTACCTTTAGTATTCCTTTATTAACCGATTATTAAAACCATTATGCTCACAGCAATTATAGTAGAAGACATGAATGATGCCTTACAACTTCTAAAAAATGATTTGGAAGTTAGGCACCCTGAACTTAAAATTATTGGAACTGCCCAAAGTGTTGTAGAAGCCGCAAAAGTTTTGCGCAAACGGCAACCAGACATTCTTTTTTTAGACATTATGCTAGGAGACGGTACTGGGTTTGATCTCTTAGAAATTTTCCCTGACTTAAAATCTAAAATCATTTTTGTAACCGCCAGTGATGAGTTTGCCATAAGAGCCTTTAAATTTGCGGCTATAGATTATGTCTTAAAGCCTTATACTTACGAGGAATTAGACCTTGCTGTAAACCGTGCCAAACAACACATACAGCCTAATAAAGAACGGCTTAGTATTCTAAAAGAAACCCTTGCTACGCCAGAACAAAAACCCAATAAAATATCGCTACACACGCTTGATAAAATTATAATTGTGGGGTTAGACGATATTGTACGCTGCGAATCGGACAGTAATAACACTCTATTTCACCTTCAGGATAAACGAAAAATCTTTGTAACCAAAACGCTCAAGTATTTCTCAGACATGCTAAAGCACTACGATTTTGCACGCATACACCAAAGCCATCTCGTTAACTTACAATACATTAGTGCTTACATTAAAACAGATGGCGGCTATTTAATGCTTAAAAATGGGGATAATGTCCCTGTATCTGTTCGTAAAAAAACGGAAATCATAGACATTTTAGACAAAATGCACCGTTAACCCCCGCACAGCACCACAGCACTCTATATTGTATTACTGCCATTACTCTAGAAGAGTAACATTGTAAAACCTTACTTTTTAGTGTACTTTTACACCCAAAATGAGGTTTTATGTGCTTTTATGTATTTTAATACAATGCATTTGTAACACTCAACCTGTAGATTCATTTTATACAATGGCAATACCTACGACTAAAATTAAAAACCTTTTATCTCGATTCGAACAAACACCCGTTGCTATTTATCTTTTAAAATGGATCGGTATTTGTTTATTATTAGGCGCAGTTGCAGGTAGCTTATCTGCTTTTTTTCTTGTGAGTCTAGAATGGGCTACCCAATGGCGTGAAACGCATTTATGGATTATTGCTTTACTTCCTGTAGGCGGTTTTATTATTGGCTTATCCTATCATTTATATGGCAAGAGTGTTGTAAAAGGGAATAATTTAATTCTTGACGAATATTATGCGCCTAAAAAAATAATTCCGTTTAAAATGGCGCCTTTGGTATTATTTGGTACTGTAATTACCCACTTATTTGGGGGCTCTGCTGGACGGGAAGGTACAGCGGTTCAAATAGGTGCTGCTGTGGCCGATCAAATTACCAAGTATTTTAAACTCTCTAATAGAGACCGAAAATTACTTTTAATCGCTGGTATTAGTGCGGGGTTTGCCTCTGTATTTGGTACGCCATTAGCAGGGACTATTTTTGCTTTGGAAGTTTTAATTATAGGAAGAATACGTTTAGACGCCATTATCCCTAGTCTCTTAGCGGCTGTATTTGCAGACTATTTTTGCACCCTATGGGGCGTAGGTCATACACATTACCATATTGCAACAGTTGTAAAAATAACACCAATTACATTATTATGGGCATTAGCTGCAGGTATTATTTTTGGTTTGGCAGCACTATTGTTTTCGAAATCTACTCACTATTGGGGACAGCTTTTTAAACAAAAAATAGCATACCCGCCCTTAAGACCTGTTATTGGAGGTATTGTATTAGCCATTACCATATATCTTATGGGGACTACCAAATATATAGGATTGGGCATTCCTACCATTGTAGACGCCTTTCATAATCCGCTAAACAGTTACGATTTTTTACTTAAAATTTTATTCACCTCTTTTACCCTTGGCGCTGGCTTTAAAGGAGGAGAAGTGACCCCTTTATTTTATATTGGTGCCGCCTTAGGTAATGTTTTAATATGGTGCATCCCATTACCCATGGGACTCCTAGCTGGCATGGGCTTTGTCGCCGTTTTTGCTGGTGCCACTAATACTCCAATTGCTTGTTCTGTCATGGGTATAGAGCTTTTTGGGATTGAATCTGGTGTATTTATCGCTTTAGCTTGTTGTACGGCTTATTTATTTTCGGGGCATACAGGCATTTATGCGTCTCAAATTATTGGAAGCCCTAAACACATGTTATTTGGTAGCGAAAAAGGCTTACCTTTATCTAAAATAAAAAGAACGCCTTAAATGCTATCGCTAAACGAAAACGTACTTTTTAATACCTTACTTTTTTCATTAAGAGGTATATGATAAGCACTTGTAAGGTTAAAATACCAGCCTATTACGCGAATAATTTATACCTTTACAAAAATTTTCATTTCATACCGTTATGTACAATAGTTTCGACATCGCAAAAGCCTTTGTGAGTTTCGCCAAAAGCGAAAACAAAGGTGTTGATACCATGAAGTTATTGAAGTTAACATACATTGCCCACGGGTACTATCTTGGTTTTTTTGGAAAACCGCTTTTTGAGTCCCAAGTAGAGGCTTGGAAATACGGACCAGTCATCCCCGAACTATACCATGTTATTAAACGATTTGGCACAGGAAATGTAGATATAGAGTTATTAGACTTATATGCAGAACATCCCATTTCTGAAAAAGACACGAAATTTCTAAAAGCAGTGTGGAACTTTTACAAGAACCACTCTGGTCTTGCCTTGTCGTCTAAAACCCACGAAAAAGACACGCCTTGGGATAAAACATACACCTCTTCGCGGTCTCGAAAAGTCATAGAAAATGCTTTAATAGAAATGTATTACAAACATTTAATTAACGTTAAAGGCGAGCATGTTGGACAAAACTAATGAACCTTTCGAAGATTATTTCGATCCTAATACGCACCCCTCTCCTCCAGACTCAGATTATGACCTTTCGAATCGTAATTCTGATGACAAATCGCTGCAAGAAAAAAAATCTCTTTTTAAAGGCTCTTTAACCGATGTTGATAATTGGATTAAACACGAGGAATTTAGATTAAAAAAACTAAATGAAGACTCCGAGCGGTCTTTACGCGAAGACAATGCCAGAAAAGCATTTATCTTTTCATCTATTTGGGCCTCCTTAATTGGGTTCATCATATTGGTGCGCTCTTTTTTCCCTAAGGTGTTTATTATGAATGAAAACGAATACATGGCTACATTAGGCACCTTAAGTATTACGATAC
>CAZLTR010000040.1:0-20342 GCA_964562415.1 uncultured Hyunsoonleella sp.
ATACTACAGGTGCGAGAACTGCTATAGGTTCAGATCCCAGAGGTGCAGATACGGTTGAGGAATATAACAGACAACGTCAAAAACTATTACAGGCCTTAACCGCTATTAATGCAGATATCTTTGGGATAATTGAATTAGAAAATGACTTTTTAGCTGGGTCTTCTGGTAATGCTATTGAAGACCTTGTTGAAGGTTTAAACACGATTTTAGGCGCTAATACCTATGCTTGGGTGAATCCAGGAACACAATTTGTTGGAGACGATACTATTGCTGTTGGTATTATTTATAAGCCTGCTATAGTCTCTATTTCAGAAGGTTCTACGATTGAGATTTTAGACGACAGTGTTATTCCTGCACTTAATTTAAATAATCCCCAACTTACGAGCCCACTTCCTGCTGTATTTAATGGCCCTAGAACAAATAGAGCGCCTTTAGCGGTAACCTTTACGCAAAATTCTAGTTCTGAAAAATTTACTGTAGTTGTAAATCATTTTAAATCTAAAGGCAGTGTTGGTCCTGCGCCTGGCGATGAAATAATTAACGATGGAAAAGGAAGTTCTAATCAAACCCGTTTAAATGCCTCTATTATTTTAGAAGCTTGGTTAGCTACCGACCCTACACATAGTAATGATAGTGATTATTTAGTGTTAGGCGATTTAAATGCGTATGCCAGTGAAAGCCCTATCACTTACTTAGAAGACAGGAGCTATACCGATCTGGCTAGAAGCTTTTTAGGGCAAGACAATGCTTTCTCTTTTGTTTTTGATGGACAAATTGGTACTCTAGATTATGCACTTGCGAATTCTAGTTTAATACCTCAGGTAACAGGTGCAACAGAATGGCATATTAATGCCGATGAACCCGATGCCATAGATTACAATCTAGATTTTGGAAGGAGTCCTGCCATTTTTAATGGAGATACACCATTTAGAAGTTCAGATCACGATCCCATAATTATAGGTTTAGATTTAAATACTTCTGTCTTA
Source organism: uncultured Hyunsoonleella sp. (assembly GCA_964562415.1). Taxonomy (GTDB): domain Bacteria; phylum Bacteroidota; class Bacteroidia; order Flavobacteriales; family Flavobacteriaceae; genus Jejuia. The sequence goes on from CAZLTR010000040.1 coordinate 987, forward strand.
AGTACCACTAATTTGGTTATTAACAAAAATGAACCCATAGTGTATCCTAATCCATTCTCAGAGGTATTAAACCTATTGCAGCTTAAAGGCGAAACGACTGTTTTAATATTTGATGTATCAGGTAAGAAAGTAGTAGAAACATTTTTTGAAGATGCTTCAACGCTTACATTAGAAACGGCAACCTTAGCTAAAGGCACATATCTACTGTCTATTAAAAATAAGGCTACAACTTTTTCAAGAGTAATAGTAAAGCCTTAGCGTCTGGTTGACAATGCAAAAAAAACTTTAAAAGCGCTTATTTTATTATATGTAAAGGCAGTATCTTATGAACTGTGTAAAGTTTAAAATACGGAGGATTTCGACCCTCCGTATTTTATAATTTTAAATTTTTATACACTTATGAAGAAAGACGCTTTCTAAAGTCTATTTTAAATACTTTTCGTCCCATTTAGGCCCTTTTTTAGAGTTACATTTTTTTCCTTTACCTACAATGCCAGGACAGTGCACTTCATCAGCTTGTTTTTTTCCTTTTTTATCTTTTATGGTTTTCTCTTTGTGTGCTGGAGCGTGACCACATTGTACCGTATTGTAATAGACTTTCTTACCCTTGGATTTAAGTGCTTTTTTCATAGCTTTCTTCATCTTTTCACAAATGGATCGCACTTTTTTACCTTCGTATGTAACATCTCCAATACCATGGTCGTAGGTGCTTTTGCAATAGCATTTACCCTTAAAAGAGAAACTGTCTGCCCAGCTTTTACTAGTTTCTTTACCCTTTAACGGATTGCTATTTCTTTTTTCTGAAGAGGCTTCAAGTTCTACACTAGAAGTCTCATTAGTTATTAATTCTTCATTTGAACAACTCGTAAAGGTAAACCCTATACAGCAGATAATAAGAGCAATACGTGTTAGTTGGTGTGTGTGTGTCATAATAGTTGTGTTTAATTTAGTTGGTTTATTAATTCAAGCAGTCTTTTTAAGGTGCTTTTTCTTACATGATAACGGTATAAAATTCTTATTATTGAACTAACAACAAAAAAAAAGAACATTTAGTTAAACCCCTGTGTAATTGTTTTGTTATTATATGTTTAATGCGTTTTAGGGAAATAGGTTTTAGTTGTAAATCGTATTACAATCCTAATCTGGTTTAGGGAAGTTTACTATTAAACCCAATAAAAAAAGCTACCTTAAAGGTAGCTTTTAATAAAATTTTTATATGTTGGAATATTTTTAACTGTTTAGCATTACAGGCATAACAAGCATGGTAATGTGTTCGCCATCGTCTAAACCATCTATTGGGGTTAAGATACCTGCACGATTAGGCATACTCATTTCTAAGCTTACATCGGTAGCGCCTAAGTTATTGAGCATTTCGGTTAAAAAGCGAGAGTTAAAGCCTATTTGCATATCGTCACCTTGGTAATCGCAGGTTAAACGTTCTTCGGCTTTATTACTGTAATCTACATCTTCTGCAGAAATATTTAATTCGGCACCAGCAATTTTTAAGCGTATTTGGTGCGTGGTTTTATTAGAGAAGATACTAACACGACGTACAGAGTTTAAAAATTGTGTGCGGTCGATAGATAATTTATTAGGGTTCTCTTTAGGAATTACGGCTTCGTAATTAGGATACTTACCATCGATAAGGCGGCAAATAAGCTCCGAATTATCAAACGTAAATTTTGCGTTAGATTCGTTATACTCTATATTAACTTCGTCTTCGCTACCAGCTAAAATGCCTTTTAATAAATTTAAAGGTTTTTTAGGCATGATGAATTCGGCCACTTGAGAGGCGTTAACATCCGCTCTAGTGTATTTTACCAGTTTGTGCGCATCGGTAGCCACAAAGGTAAGACCTTCTGTAGAAAACTGGAAAAAAACACCACTCATCACAGGGCGTAAATCGTCATTTCCAGCTGCAAAAATGGTCTTGCTAATAGCTGTAGCAAGAATATCACCTAAAATAACCGTTTGGCTTGGGTCTTCTAAAGCCACAGCCTTAGGAAATTCTTCACCACTGGCATAAGCCAAGGCGTACTTACCATGGTTAGAGCTTATTTCTACCGTGTTATTATCTTCTATAACAAAGGTAAGCGGTTGCTCTGGAAATGTTTTTAAAGTATCTAATAGCAAGCGTGCAGGAATGGCAACGCTACCTTCACTATCACTCTCTACATTTAGGGTAGAGGCCATTGTTGTTTCTAAATCACTGGCAGAAACAGTAAGTTTGTCGTGATCGAGTTCAAATAAAAAATTATCTAAAATAGGAAGCGTGTTGGAACTATTAATAACGCCACCTAAAACTTGTAATTGCTTTAATAGATAGGTACTGGATACTATAAATTTCATGTGAAAATTGTATTGATTTACATTTAGCATGATGTAAAGTCGCGGGGATACAGAATTAAATTCTAAGACCAACGGCTTTAAAGCATGTAAACAGCTAGGTTTTTATTGTATAATGAACTACTTACAAATATATTTCAAACCATAGTTTTTATGAAACAAACTTATTAACAGTTATGAAGCATATTTTTTGCGTCTTAACATATTAAAAACGAAACCAAATAGCGCAAGTAAAGCTATTGGTACTCCAATGTTTAGTAGCTGCCAAAGGGTTTTCTCTTTAGAGATTTTGGCTTTGTCTAAAAAAACAAGCTCAATTTCTTTAGAACGAATGTTTATAAGTCCGGTATCATCTAAAAGATAATTTACGGCATTAAGCAAAAATTCTTTGTTGCCATAGTGTTTTCCTGTCCAACGGTCGAAACCCAATTCCTGGGGTTTATTTTTAAGCACATCGTTTTTGATGACATCACCATCGGCAATTACAATCATTTTAGTTGGCGTACTTTTCGCTTTTTTATCTGCAAGCTCAAAAGGCGTAATGCGATTGGCAAAAGCCGATTTAAATTCACCTTCCAATAGCACGGCAAGGGGTTGTTTTTCGTTTTTAAAGGCCTTAGGATCTACGGGTTTGGTCACTACATCCAGGCTCACTTCTCGTGGTGTGCCTTCTACTCTAGAGAAGGCTGCTGTTTCCAAAAGAATGGTCTTTTTAATGTTGTTTTTAAGCGTGTCTATAGGGTTTGCAAAATCAAAACGTACTAGGTTTAGGTTATTGGTAATGGGATGTGGGGTCTCGGTAACGGCCAAAGGCGAATAGGGCCAATTTAAATGTTGAAACTGAGAATTACTGCCATTACCCAAAGCAAGTGTTATGGGAGCAGAGTAGGGGGTGGCTACCATAACAGGGTTGATACGTACTCCATAATTAAAGAAAAAATCGGTTAAATTTAAATCTCTACCCACCGCGTAGTTTTTGCCACTCTCATTATAGAGACTGTCTTTTTCCATAGCCACAGCATCTATAAGCCATAAACTTTTACCACCATGCATGGTGTATTGGTCTAAGGCAAATTTTTGCGCACTGCTAAAGGAGGCTCTAGGTTTTGCAGAAAGCACCAAATCGAAATTTTGAAGGGCCTTGGTAATTTGTTGTGGGTTGTTGTTAATGCTATCTAAAGGAAAAGGTGCTATATAATAATAGGTTTGCAATTGGGTAATGAAGTCTGCAATATATTTATCTTCTAATTGTAAATTGCCTTTTAAAACTGCTATTTTCTTTGCCTTTGGCGTGACTAATTTTTTAAAACCATCGGCAAATGCATATTCCAAATGCTGTATAGAATTGCTTACCAAGTCTTCTGTAGTGGCCCCTATTTTAGTTTTAATTAAAGGGATTTTTACGGTATTTTGGTTGTAACTGGCCAATGCCCAGGGAAAAATAACTTCTTGAGTGGCTTTGCTATTATCTTGAACGCTAAGTTGCATAGGTTTTAAACCGCGTTCTGTAAGGGCGTTAATGGTTTGTGTTCTAGTAGTTTCGTTTTTTAAAGGATTGATAAAATTAAAAACAATATTAGCATTACTGTTGCTAAATTCTTCTAACAGCTGTCGTGTTTCATTTTGTAAACGTCTAATTTCAGCAGGAAAGGCTTCTCCTTTTAAAAACACATCAATGACTAAAGGCGATTGCACTTCTGCTACAATGTTTTTGGCGGCATGGCTTAGTGTATAACGCTGGTCTTTGGTCACATCAAAACGGTGGTATAAGCTGTAGGATAAACTATTAAATATAAAACAGCCTATTAAAAGCCCTCCCAAGCTAAAGTATTGTTTTTTTGTAGTGGCACCTGTGCTAATTGCAGTTTGGGTAAGCGCTATAAAAAAGACAATAACACTTAAAAAATAAAGGAGGTCGCGGGTATCGATCACACCACGACTAATGCTTTTATAGTGGTAGTTCATGCCTAACTGTTCTACAAAGGTGCTGGAGGTAAGGGCGGTAATGCCTTCAAATCCTATATAAAATAACAGGCAAATAAATACCGAAAGTATAAAGGCAACAATTTGATTATTGGATAAGGTAGAACAAAACAGACCTATAGCGGTGTAGGCTCCAGCTAAAAACATAAGACCGAGATAGCCGCCTAAAATGGTGCCTAAGTCTAAATTCCCTGTAGCGGTCCCTAATTGGTAAACGGTATATACGTATAATAAGGTAGGCACTAAAGCAATACCAATAAGGGCGAAGGCCCCAAAGTATTTGCCCAGTACAATTTGCAATTTAGAAATGGGTTTGGTGAGGAGTAATTCTAAGGTGCCTTGTTTTTTTTCGTCGGAAAAACTTCGCATAGTCACCGCAGGAATTAAAAATAGTAAAATCCAAGGGGCCAATAAGAAAAACGCCGATAGTTCGGCAAAACCGTAGTCTAAGATATTAAAGTCGCCTTTAAACACCCATAGGAATAAGCCATTTACAATTAAAAAAAGCCCAATTACTAAATAACCGATAGGAGATGCGAAAAATGTATTAATTTCTTTTCTAAGAATGGCAAACATTATATAAGGGTACGTTTTTAGTCGTTAAAGAAAATAGTTTCATTTTGCGGTGCTGTTGGCACAGCTATAAAATCAATACCAATGGTATCTCTAATTTGAAGTCCCATTAGAGTAGCCGCACTGCCGTGCGTTTTAGAGTCGCTTTTATACATGGCCACCTCTAAAAAACCTCCAGAGTTAAACACGACCATGCCTTTGCCTTCATCTTGCCGGTCCTCTTTAGGGATATCAAAATTGATAAAATCGGAGTACTTGTTATAAATCATTTTAAATTTATATTGCCGTGCCGTGATCACAAAACTGCGGCCTTTTTGTACACTTTCAAAAAAGGACTTTCTAATGTTTGTAATTACATTGCCGTAATTATCAATATAAATAATACGCCCAATAATTTTAGTCTTTTCCTCATTGACATAAGGTTTAAGATTATTTATTGGTTTTATGCTATTTATAGGCTTGCCAACAACTTCTAAAGTACCGCCTCTGGCGAGGTGGCAGGCTACTTTTACAAAAACATCAAGTACAGTAAAACTGGTTTGTATGGTATTGTGAATGTTAATTTCTACAATTTTTTCGGGTGCAATTTCAGAACAAATCATACTCATAATACCATTATTAGCACAAATAAAATAATGATCGTCTAGCAGCATGGCAATATGTTTGTTTTCAACATTCAGCTCAGAATCAATACCAATAATATGTATAGTCCCTTTGGGAAAACTACTGTAGGCATTCTGTATGATGTAGGCTGCTTCTGGAATATTAAACGGTGCTACGTTATGCGAGATATCAACAATAGTTACATGAGGCAACTCACTGTAAATCGCGCCTTTTGTGGCACCAGTAAAGTGGTCCTTTTCACCAAAATCTGTTGTTAATGTAATAATTGCCATTGGCAAATTGTTGATATTTTTTAATGTTAACTCATCCAAAATTATGTATTTTTGGACTTATAGAGATTGCTACACAAACCTACGTAAAATTTCGTTTTTAATAGAGATCGTAAAACGAAAAAGTGATGTAAAATAGTATGTGGGGTGCTAATACAGGCTACCATTACTAAATAGCTCATAGGCAAAGTAAAATGTAGCAACTTATGGATTAAAAAACAAGCGCTTTTGAACGAAATTATTATAGAATTAGAAGAAATAACTCCAAAAGAATTTTTTGGAGCACAGAATGCCAATATAGAACTACTTAAGAAGTACTTCCCTAAATTAAAAATTGTAGCCAGAGGTAATAAGATTAAAGCCTTTGGTGATGAAGAATTGTTAGAAGAATTTGACAGACGCATTAGCATGCTGTTAAAGCATTTTGCCAAGTATAATAAAATTGACGAAAATGTGATTGAACGTGTGCTTACCAGCCAAAGTAGTGACGATTACACGACTTCTAAGGCTAGTGGCGAAGTTATTGTTCATGGTGTAGGGGGCAAGCTTATTAAAGCGCAAACGGCGAACCAGCGTAAATTGGTAGATAGCATGTATACCAACGATATGGTATTTGCTATTGGTCCGGCAGGAACAGGAAAAACCTATACAGGTGTGGCATTAGCTGTACAAGCTTTAAAAAATAAAGAAGTTAAACGTATTATCTTAACCCGTCCAGCTGTAGAAGCCGGAGAAAATTTAGGATTCTTGCCAGGGGATTTACAAGAGAAATTAGATCCATACATGCAACCTTTATATGATGGTTTACGCGATATGATTGCCCCAGAAAAGTTAGCCAGTTACATTGAAAAGGGCACCATACAAATTGCGCCTTTGGCATTTATGCGTGGTAGAACCTTAGATAATGCCTTTGTTATTTTAGATGAGGCTCAAAATACAACCCATGCCCAAATGAAAATGTTTTTAACACGTATGGGTAAAAATGCGAAGTTCTTGCTCACGGGAGACCCAGGACAAATCGATTTACCAAGACGTACCATTTCTGGGTTAAAGGAAGCATTGCTTATTTTAAAAAATGTGAAAGGCGTAGGAATTGTATTTTTAGACGATAAAGATGTGATACGCCATAAGCTTGTAAAATCGGTGATAGAAGCCTATAAGAGTATTGAGAATAGAGATTAGTCATACTCTTGAATGTGCCAAGCAACTTTTTTTGATAAACATTTAGTTTTACATTACAAATGTTGAAGCGGGCAAGGCATGGTTACCCCTATACAAATACATAGAATAAAAAACTAACTCATAACGCATAAAGAGAAACAGATGAGTAATACCATAATAGATACTAATTTTAATTTTCCAAACCAAAAATCGGTATATAAAGGCAAAGTAAGAGAAGTATATACAATAGGCGAGGCGCAATTGGTAATGATTGCAACCGATCGTTTATCGGCTTTTGATGTCGTGATGCCTAAAGGGATTCCTTATAAAGGGCAAATTTTAAACCAAATCGCTACCAAAATGATGGCGGCGACAGAGGATATCGTGCCCAATTGGCTTACTGCAACACCAGATCCTAATGTGGCAGTAGGACACATGTGTGAGCCGTTTAAAGTAGAAATGGTAATTAGAGGCTATATGTCTGGACATGCAGCTAGAGAATATAAGGCAGGGAAACGTGTATTATGTGGCGTGCCTATGCCAGAGGGTATGAAAGAGAATGATGCCTTTCCTGAACCTATTATTACACCAGCGACTAAAGCCGAAATGGGAGACCATGATGAAGATATTTCTAGAGAAGAGATTTTAGAGCGTGGTATTGTTTCTGAAGCAGATTATGCCATTTTAGAAGACTACACACGTAAACTATTTCAACGCGGGTCTGAAATAGCAGCCTCCAGAGGGTTAATTTTAGTGGATACAAAATACGAATTTGGAAAAACAAAAACTGGAGAGATTGTTTTAATCGACGAAATTCATACACCAGATTCGTCGCGTTACTTTTATGCCGAAGGCTACCAAGAGCGTCAAGATAAAGGTGAAGCTCAAAAACAATTGTCTAAAGAATTTGTACGCCAATGGCTTATTTCTAATGGATTTCAAGGCTTGGAAGGCCAAACGGTTCCCGAAATGAGTGATGCGTATATAGAAAGCGTAAGCGAACGCTATATCGAACTTTATGAAAATATCACCGGAGAAACCTTTCAAAAAGCCGATGTTGCCAATATCGAAGCACGTATAGAAACGAATGTGTTAGCCCATTTGGAAGGGTAATATTATCCATAAAGGTTTATGAAAACAGCTTAGTGTTACCATTGTAATGTAAACGCTAAGCTGTTTTTTTAGTTTTCTTTTAATTGATGTACAGTTTCTAATAAGGCAGCTTTGTCTAGTCCTTTTAATTTTTTAACAGTGCTACCTGTTTTAAACTGTTGTAGTTTATAGGTGTTTTTATCTTTTTCTGGTTGAAATAGTATGCCTTGATAAGGTTTGTCATTACGCATTTCTATTTGCGTTATAGCCTTATTATCAAGAAATATGGTCAACGTCATTTTTTTATGATTAGTTTGTAGCATCTTAAAATTGCCTAATGCATCATGAATGTTCCCTTGTATTTGGGTAGGTAATTTACGTTCTATCTTATAATTGCCAAATTGTATGCTATTTATTAAACGACCTTTAGTATCTAAATACAGTTGGTCTATTAGCCCATTATTTTGTGTTTTATTATAATTTTCTACACGAACTTGGGTTATCGTATTGTTTTTAAAGCTTATGGTTCCGCAAGCTTTAGTCTTAAAGTAGTAGCTAATAGTACCCGATACTTTTTTTGGAGTGTTATAATGAATGGCATAGTTATAATTAGAGCTACTTACCAAAGAATCTTTTAAAGCAGTATGTAAGATGGTTTTATTACTGCTATAAGGCTGTAGGGAAAGGTTAAGATGAGTTGTCGTGAGTTGTCCATTCTTATAAGCCTTGGCCGATATTTTTTTGGCTTTTAATAGCAATTCAGTGCCATTGTAGGCTTTCCCATTTTTATAGGTAATTTTATGTATAAAGTCGTGGTTTTTTCCAAACTTACTATAATTGTAAAACACTTTTTGTTGCAGTTCCCCTTTATTGTATTGGGCCACTTGCAAATAGCCTCTATATGTCGTAACAAATTCCCCTTGAAATGGCATGCCCTTTTTAAACACACCAGAGGTGATACTATCTTTGTTGTAGGGGTAGTGGTAAGTAGCCTTGCCTTCTAAACGCCCATTCTTGTAGCGGAATTGTTTTACAATAGCTCCTCCGAAAGGCTTTCTGTAATGAGTTTCTAGTCCATGTTTTTTACCAGCCTTATAAGGGGTTGTAATAGCATCAGAACTAAATGAATCTTCTACGAATTTTGTGCCAGAATAAGGCTGTTTGTCTTGATATACGAGTTGATACTTTAAAGAATCTGGGTGGGAAGTTCCTAAAAAAACATTCTCTTGGGAGATGTTGCCATTTTTATAAAGGTATTGACGTCTATATTTACCATAATAAGAGTATGTTTCCTTGAGAATACATAACCCTGTGTCATAGATGCTAAAATTTTGAAGTTTTAGCGGGTCATAGAATGTGCCATGAAACGGGGCTCCAGCTTTATAAATACCATAGGCAATACGTTCTTTGTTTTTAAAATACGTTATAGTATCTGTTTTGATGTCATTTTCATAATATCCCGTTAGAGCATCGAATGCGTATGCTTTGTTATTAAATTGTTTGGTGTACCAGCCATGTTTTTTACCAGCTCTGTAGTTTATTTTTCCATTAAAACAGTTTATACCATCTATAGGTTGCCCGCTTTCGAAGCTACATGTTAAAGTATCTCTTGTTGCCTTCTGGATAAACCATACGTCACCGTTGTATTCAAAATCTTTATAATTCCCTTTTATGGTCTGTTGTTCATCATAAATTATAAATGGCCCATTATAACTGCCATCTTTATAAGTAATAAAATTGTAATCGTCTTTGGTAACCCCTTCATGAGGGACGCCATCTTTGTAGTAAAGTGTGTAGGCTTTACCAGCTTTAAAAGAGGTTTGAAATTGTGTACGCCCTATAGAATCATAACCAATTGAAGTTAGCGGTATGGCAGATTCGTAATTGTAGGTTATGTCTTCATATAGTTTGCCATTCTTATACCTTTTAAGATGTTCGTGTATAAAAAAAAGACCATCATGAAACACGCCATTTTTATAGTAGCCCGTATACGTTATTGACGGCTGGTGTTTGTTAATACTAATATATTTGCCATCTAAAATCCCATTGTTATAAGTTTTTAAGCCAATAATACCAAAAGCGTCATTATAAGTAACCTCTTCTCCATGTTTAACTCCTGCTTTATATGTAGTTTTTGTTTTAGAGTTCGTATTGAAAAAGCTACCGTCGTATTTCTTATTATCTTTATATGTCCCCGTTATGTTTATAGCATCTATGCCTAAACAGCAGCGTTGTTCGCCTTGTTTCTTACCATTAGCATAAGTACTTAAAACACCTTTGTCTAGAAAACTCCCTTTTAAGGGGTGGCCCCCTTTTCGAATACCAGAGGCTATAATTTTGTTTTTAGGGGTATAACTTATTTCTTCTAATAGGTCGTTGTCTTTTAAGGTATAGGTGGTTTTTGCAATAATTTTTTTAGCAAGAAAGGTGTTAGAGTAGCTAAAATGAATGCGCTTTCCCGACTTTGGTGCAAGATAGTTACCGCTTTTAGTTTCGTAGCTTACGCGAGCAATTTCCTTACCTTTTTTAGTGTAGAATACAGACGAGCTAACTTGGTCGTGGTAGACTATAAATTGGCGTTCTGCTACCGTTTTAGTAGATTCGTAATACGACAACCGTTCTACAACAGCGCCGTCTTTATACTTTAGCACAGGTGTGGGAGATTGCGCTTTAAAGGCAAATGTTCCATTATAGCGTGCGTTATTTATAATGGTGCCTTCTGTCTTTAAAGTTCCATCGTTATAATACCGTTGCACAATACCATTTTGTTTTTGGTTTTTGTAATGCCTTACAACTTGTAAATTACCATTGGGGTAATACCACTTTACAGCACCAGAAAAAACAGCTTTATCTAAGACCTCAGATAGGCCTTCCATTTGTAATTGTCCATTGCTGTAATAGTCTTTTATAAGGAAGAGGCTATCTACCTTTTTTAAAGGTAGAGGTCTGTAATAACTGGCATAAGCTTTTGATGTTTTTACCCAATTAGTGTCGTAAAAAATGGTATCCTTTTCTTGAGCATGGCTTTTAAGCCCAATTGTTACGAGTAAAAAAACTGTGTTTATAACAATTTGTGGTTTTGTAAAGCCCCCCATGTCTTATGCGTTTATAAAATAAGATTTAAACGATTTTCATTAAATCTAAAGGATGTTCTAAGATATGCGCAGCACCTACCTTTAAAAGTTCCTCTTTAGCCCTAAAGCCCCAAGAGACGCCAACAGGGAGCATGTTTGCATTTTTAGCCACTAAAATATCCACATCGGTATCGCCAACATATATGGTTTCTTCGGGTTTTACGTTAATGTCCTCACATATTTCTAGTACCACTTTAGGATTAGGCTTTTTATGCGCTTCTTCTTTTAAGCCTAGCACAGGATTTAAATAGTCGGGTAATAACGCGGCAGATACTTTTTTGGTAAGTGTATTTTCTTTATTAGACAATATACTTAGCTTAAGGTTTTTAGATTTGAGTTGCTCTAATAGTTCTAAAACCCCATCATAGGGGTTGGTTTTATTAATGCACAATTCACTATAAACGCTCATCATGTCTTCAAGACAAGCGTCTACTTCCTCGGCACCAGGAACAGCATCAGGCAAGGCCTTAATCACTAAGCTTCTTACGCCACTACCAACAAAGGTTTTATAGGTGTCATAATCGTAAGTAGGGTAGTTGCGTTTGTCAAGCACCGCATTCATGGCATCTGCTATATCTTTTATAGAATCGACTAGTGTACCGTCTAAGTCGAAAATAACCGCTTTGTAGGTCATGGTGTTATTTTTTCTTTAATAGTATTTTCTCATTGGTAAATTGGTGTGCGGCGTCTAAAAAAGCTACCATTAAGTTCCAATTGGCATGAGGTTCGTAATTGTGTTTATAATGCTTACTTGTTGTAATAATAAGCTTATCATTAGAGATAGTGGCCTTACTCACAAATGCACCTGTTTCATTATCAATGTTTTTATTTAACTTATCAATACCGCTAATAGTATAACCTTCTGGAATATTTAATGTAATTTCATTGTTATAAGATCTAGCGTAAGACATGTATACGTTTTCTTTGCGATGACGTGTTTTTTCGCTAAGGTTAATTTGCTGTGTTAATAGCTTTCCTATTTCTACAATAAAATTACGTCCTGCTTTCTTTACAAGTTCATTTTTAACATCAAAGGTTTCAACATAGGTGAAGTTGTCATTAAAATTATAGCGTCCAGTTTCTTTAATATTAAAAGTATAATTTTCTATGGTATTAAATTCAAATTCTTCTTTTAAGGCGTCTTCAGTCTTTTGGTTTCTTTTTGTTTTTAAGTCTTCTAAAAGTGCATCGATTTTCTTTTTAAGAATCACTTTTTTCTTCTTGCCTTTAACGCGTTCTATAAATGAAGATGTGTTATATTTTTTATAATCTTCATTAACATACTCATTAAGTAACAATAAGTTTTTTTGAGCATTAAGTTTTTGATGGCCTTTAAGATGGTTGGTGATTTCTAATGATGCAGAAGAAAAATCATCGTTTAAAGTCACCTTTGTTATTCTTTTACTATCGTTTTGCTCGTAAGTGCTTACAGGTAATTTAATTTTTTTAATGCCATCTATCTTATTTTTGGTTTTAGTTAGGGCATAGGCTTCTGTGTTTTCTAGTAAAGGAGAGAAGCCATTAACTGTTGTATGTGGCCCGAAGAAATCTATATATAAAGGCTGTTTGGTATTAACTTTAATGAGTACCTCTGTATTTTTTTCAATAAGAAGTTGGTCTATAGTACCATCATAACGCTTTTTACAAATTATAATGTCGTATCCTATTTTTTCTTTTTTTAAGAAGGCTGTAAAATGTCTTACAAATCGTATATCTGTTTGAATGAAAACAGGATTATTTTCGTAATAACTAAAAGGGGAGTAATGAATTTTAGATTCGTAAACATAAAATGCTTCAATAAAACGCGTTAAATAAAAATGACGCATATAGTTATAGGTAGCTACAACTTTTTCGTAGTCATTTTTAAACGTATGTGTTTTTAAAAAATCTCTAGCGTCTCCTATATCGCCTTCAGCTTTAAAGCGATGATCGTATAAATCTAATACCTCTGCTTCTGTTACGTTTGTTTTTATGATATTCTCTTTTTCGGGTAGAAAGGCTAAAGCTCTATCTTCAAATTTGCCAGATCTTGCAAAGTAGACTTGAAATTTATATGAAGGTAATTCAACAAGAGGATAAAACCATCGGTTAGAGGTATATTTATCTATGTTTTCGGCATCGAGTTCGTAGCGTCTTATACTTCTTTTCTTTGTAGGGATCTCCTTTAAATCAGGTGCATTGTTAAAGGAGTTAAAGTTGATAAAGAAATTGTTTTCAGTTTCAAAAAAAAGTTTAAAATTAACGATGGGATAATCTTCAGAGAGAGTGTTTTCTACGGGATCAAATCCGTAAATATTAGAATATTTGTGCTCCTCATTATAATAGTAGTAGTCTATAATATCTCCAACTTCTAGATTCGAAATGGCTAATTTTGTTGTCCCATCTTCTTGAACAGATTCATTTTTAATATCTATTTCTATTTCTGTACCATCGGGTTTAATAATTTTAACACCAGCAAAGCTGTTTTGTTTTTGTTTTACATTGAAAGCAACTGGTATGGGAAAAACGACAACCTTTGTCGGCGGTACAAATAAATCGGAAAACTTAAATTCTGAGAATTCTTTAACCGCAGATTTGTCTAACAGTTTGATTCGTTGCCTGCTAGATGTTGTGTAAGTAATATTTCTAGAATATTTATGAAAATCGTAATTCACATTTTTGTATAGAATAACAGCCGATTCGTTTTTCCATTTTTCTGGGATTTCCGTGCTGTTTTTATAGGAATCTGATGCGCCCCAAAAAAAGTCTTTAACAGCAAGTTCTTTTTTAGATTGTGCTGCTAAAGTTAGAGTTGCTATAGCGCAGAAAACAATTGATAATAGCTTATTCATGCAAAAATTAGTTTTTTGTTAATACAATTTGAGTTTTATATGCGGTTTTTAATTGAGATATGAACGTGTTCCATTTTTCGAACTCTGAAGTCTCTACAATACCGTGTTTAATTTTAAATATTTTACGGTAATGAATGGTGTTGCCCGAAACTTTGAAATCAACACTTAAATCGAAATTTTCACTAGAGGTGTTAAACGAATCTGGAATTTCAGAAACGGTGTAACCAGAAGGGATGCTTAATGTTGTTGTGGCTTCCAGTTGACGTTTTCTGTCGAAAACCAAATCTGTTTTTCGTTCTTTTAACAGGTAACCTTGAAGTTCTTTATTAAAATCTATATCAATATAAATTTCATTATCAAAAGCAGAGACGCTGTTACGAATTGTAATGTCATGGGTTATTTTTAGTTCAGACTCTCTATTCGATAAATCTGATGTTTCAATATTAGAAACCTTAATGTTGGTATCCCCATTATTGAGATAATATTCTAAAAATTCTTCTTTTTTATCATTTTTTAAAGTGTCAAAATTATAAAGTAGTTTGGCTCTACTTTCGCCATAGAATTCTTTAGACACTTTGCCTTCTAAAATATCGTTATTTAGTGTAAGGTTGTACATAAAGTGTTCTTTATTGAATTCTGAAGTAATTTCTGGAATCGTCTTTAGGATGTATTCTTTTCCATTTTCGATAAGTACTTGTTTGCCTTGTATGCGGTCTGCATATTCACCATAGGCATTAAATTTTTCAGTACCATCGAGAAAATAGGTTTCACCATCTCTTACGATAGCACAAATCATATGATTATCTACCGATAAATTGGGAGTAGAATAATCGTAAGCGATACGTTTAGTGCCTATCCAAGCCAGTCTCGCATCAAATCCTGCCTCAATAAGCATTTGTTTGGTAAGGTTGGCCATGCCTTTACAATCGCCATAACGCTTATTAAACACGTTAGAGGCTTCGTCTGGTTTAAAACCAGCAATACCATCTTCGAAAGCGATATACCTTATATTGTCTTGTACCCAATAATAAATGTTTTTAATTTTTTCATCATCATTTTTCGCATCTTTAGTAAGTGCATTGACTTTGTCTTTAAGTGGTGCATTATCGTTTTCTAAACTATTTGTAAGACTGTAATACCAATTGTATAAATCCTGCGTAGATTTAAAAATAGTATGTGTTTCGTTTTGGTAGGTGTAAGATTTAGGTAATAATAGTATGTGCGGGTATATATGGGTAGGCCCTGGTGCACTTTCTTCTTTATAATAGGCAGGGATGTCGGTTAGAGTATACTGGTATATTTTCGTTTTAGCATTGGTAACCACTTTTTTTGCGATGTCGTAACCTTCAAAATTAATTTCTTTGAGTTCTATATCGAGCCAACTGGGTACTTCAATAGTAATGTTTTTCTTGAGTGTAGGGTAGTCATTATGAAAATAAATACTTGTAAAGTATTTAATATCTTTAATTCTCTTAACAGTAGAGGTTTTGTATTTGTAGCCTAAAAGAGGGAAGTTGAGTGTGCTATATTTAACACGGACATCATTGTGAAATAAATCATCAGTCGTATAGGACTCGTCATAAACGCGATGGTATATTTTTTTATTGGTCTTATTTCTTATTTCAAATCTAGTAATAGTAGACTCGCCATCATAAAAACAGTAAGTTCTTATATTGGCTCGGGAATCAATACTTATAAAACTGGAGTTTAATTCTTGATTAACGACAACTTTGTTGGTACTTCGATTAAGAGTAAAGTTAATAGCTACTTTACTGTTGGTTATGGCTACTTTATCGTCTGGATAGTCCAATTTTAGAGATGCGGCTCTATTTTTTTCTTCAGTAGTAGGCGTTAATTTTTTTTGAGAAAAGGAGTTGAGAGTTACCGCAAGTGCGATAAAGAGAAAGAGATGTTTCAAAGTAATGCGCTTTTATAAAAGCTAAGATATAGGATTGCTATATAGAAAAAAAATAGAAAAGATGTTTTGTGCTAAAATTTTACATAGCTGTTATATAAAATTACAATATCACTTTTATTCCTTATTTTAGAACGCAGAAAAACATACAAAAGCTATATACGATTAACAATGAGTAACTACCATATAAAACACTTAGAAGAATATTACCAAGTTTATAGAAAATCGGTTAATGCTCCAGAGCAATTTTGGGAAGAAATAGCCGAAGAGCATTTTTTATGGTACAAGAAGTGGGATAGGGTATTGCAATGGGATTTTGAAAAACCAGAAGTAAAATGGTTTGAAGGTGCCCAACTAAACATTACTGTAAATTGTATTGACCGTCATTTAATGACCAATGCGAATAAAACAGCCATTTTGTTTGAACCTAATTCGCCAGATGAGGCTGCCGAGCATATCACGTATCAGCAATTACACGATCGTGTATGTCAATTTGCAAATGTTTTAAAAGCCAAAGGCATTACCAAAGGCGATCGCGTTTGTATTTATTTGCCTATGATTCCCGAATTGGCTATTGCTACTTTAGCCTGTGCGCGTATTGGGGCGATACATTCTGTGGTATTTGCAGGATTTTCGGCCACTGCATTGGCTACTCGAATTAACGATAGTGACTGTAAAATGGTTATTACTAGTGACGGGTCTTATCGTGGTGCTAAAACTATAGATTTAAAGGGGATTGTAGACGATGCTTTAGAAGAATGTCCTTGTGTAAACACGGTATTGGTGGCAAAGCGTATTCATTCGGATGTACTTATGAAATCTGGTAGAGATGAGTGGTTACAGCCGTTGCTAGATGGAGCAGCTACAGTATGTGCGCCAGAGGTTATGAATGCCGAAGACCCTTTATTTATTTTATATACATCGGGATCTACAGGCATGCCTAAAGGTATGGTACATACTACTGCAGGTTACATGGTATATGCGGCGTATACCTTTAAAAATGTATTTCAATACAAACAAGACGATATCTATTGGTGTACTGCCGATATAGGATGGATTACAGGACACAGTTATATTGTGTACGGACCTTTGGCCAATGGAGCCACCACCGTTATGTTTGAAGGCGTACCGAGCTATCCAGATTTTGGACGCTTTTGGCAGATCGTCGAAAAACATAAGGTCAATCAGTTTTATACAGCGCCTACAGCCATTCGGGCTTTAGCTAAAGAAGGCTTAGAGCTGGTAGAAAAATACGATTTATCTTCTTTAAAGGTCTTAGGTTCTGTAGGAGAGCCCATTAATGAAGAGGCATGGCATTGGTACAATGATAATATAGGCAAAAAACAAAGCCCTATTGTAGACACTTGGTGGCAAACCGAAACAGGAGGTATTATGATTACCCCCATTCCTTTTGCCACACCAACAAAACCCACGTACGCCACATTACCGTTTCCAGGGATACAGCCTGCATTAATGGATGATGCGGGAATAGAGTTAAAAGAAAATCAGGTATCAGGGCGTTTGTGTATTAAGTTTCCTTGGCCTTCTATGGCCCGTACTATTTGGGGAAACCACCAACGTTATAAGGAGACTTACTTTTCGGCATTTGAGAACACTTATTTTACAGGAGATGGCGCATTAAGAGATGAGGTTGGCTACTATCGTATCACAGGTCGTGTAGACGATGTAATCATTGTTTCGGGGCATAATTTAGGAACAGCTCCAATAGAAGATGCTATTAATGAACACCCTGCAGTAGCAGAAAGTGCCATTGTAGGCTTTCCTCATGATATTAAAGGTAATGCTTTGTATGGTTATGTAATTTTAAAGGAGGTAGGTGAAAGTAGAAATCATGATAATTTGCGCAAAGAGATCAATCAAATTATTACTGAGCATGTGGGGCCTATTGCAAAATTGGATAAAATACAGTTTACAAGCGGACTTCCAAAAACGAGATCGGGTAAAATTATGCGCCGTATTTTGAGAAAAATTGCCTGTAATGAGACGCATAATTTAGGAGATACCAGCACATTACTTAATCCTGAAGTCGTACAGTCTATTATGGATAACGTATTGTAGTGGTTGCATTTTAATTTGATTTGTAAGGTCTATTGAAACAGATAAAAAAAATTGGTATTGGTCTCTGTGTTTTTATCGCTATGGGGATTTTGTTACCTCAAGATTTAAAAATGCCTGTTGAAGGCGCAACAGCATCCGATTTCAATTCTAAATCATTTTGGCATTACCCTTGGGGGACTTCGGTAACACATAAAGGTGTAGATGTTTTTGCAAAAAGTGGAACAGCAATTGTCTCGTCTACAAAAGGACTTGTATTGGGGGCAGGTACTGCTGGTAAAGGCGGTAATTACGTGTTGGTTCTAGGGCCTAAATGGCGTTTGCATTATTATGCGCACCTTAAAACCGTAAGAGCAACAGTAGGGAGTTATGTAAATCATAACACTATAATTGGTACGGTGGGCACTAGTGGTAATGCCAAAGGGAAAGCGCCGCACTTGCATTACGCCATCGTAACATTAGTGCCTTATGTATGGCGTATGGATAATGACCACCAAGGTTGGAAGAAAGCGTTTTATTTGAATCCGATATCTTATTTTTAGTAAATGACCATTCCAAACGTCTTTAAGGCGTACAATCGCATTAAAGTAAAGCCTATTGTGAGGCCGTAGCGTTTTTTTAGAGATAAACGACGGTTTTTAAATGATGTAAAGCGCCATTTTAGCAACAGCGCTTTACATGTAGAGGTATTATACCAATTTAAAATCTAACAACAATTCGCCTTCAATAGCCGCTTGCAAATGGTCGCCTTTTACATTTAATCCAGCACCAGTGGCTGGTGTCCCAGTAAAAATAAGATCTTCAGGTTCTAAAGTCATAAATTTAGAAACATATGCAATAATCTCACTAAAGTTATAGATCATATGGCTTGTGTTTCCTAGTTGTTTCTGTGAGCCGTTAATGTTTAAACTAAAATTAATGTTATTGATATCAGCAAAAGCACTAAGCGGTTTAAATTCCGAAACAGGAGAAGCACCATCAAAACCTTTGGCTAAAGCCCAAGGCCCTTTATTAGCACGGCTTGCAGTTAGTATGTCTTTAGCGGTATAATCGATACCGATACCTATCTCAGAGATAAAAGAGGCTGCATCGTCAACAGAGATATCTTTTCCTGTAGTCCCTATTTTAGCGACTAATTCTACTTCATAAACCAATTCGTTCGTAATTGCAGGGAAGGTAATGTCTTTATTTCCTGTCACCAGTGTGCTTTCCGCTTTAAGAAAGATCAATTGATGTCCTGTTTTTAAAGCAGCAACTTCGCTTAAATCATTCACGTAGTTTTTGCCTATGCCTATTATTTTCATGAGTTATAGTTTGAAAAAATTAAGGGTTAAAAATACTAAAAAAGCAAT
>CAZLTR010000041.1:0-19709 GCA_964562415.1 uncultured Hyunsoonleella sp.
GTCATGGTTTTTGTATTCATGCTGGCTCTAGAAAAATTGGGGATGAGCGATGTTTTAGAACCATTAAAACATATGTTAAATAGTTTTACAGGATTTATTCCTAACATTATTGGAGCAGGATTGGTATGTTATATTGGTTATATGTTGGCAACAATAGTATCTGAACTGGTAGAACTTTCAGGAGATTCGATAAAAAAAGTAATACCTAAATTAAGATTATCAGAAAACATAGACTTTATAAGAATTATAAAGAAAGTAGTCTTCATTTTTATTTTTATTCCATTGCTAATAGCAGCGTTTAATATTTTGAATATGGCATCTATATCAGAGCCAGCAACAGGAATGCTAAAGTCCTTTTTCTCGGCGATTCCTAAAGTCATTTTGGCAACCCTTATATTAGTTTTATTTGTGGTTGGAGGTCGTTTTTTAAGCGAGCTGGTAAAAGATGTATTGCATAGTATGAATTTAAATGATGTCTTTAAAAAGATAGGATTAGATGCTATATTTGGAAGTACAAATATTGTAAGTCTAATATGTAATTTAGTTTATTTCTTTATTGTTTTATTCGGACTTACTACAGCTGTCGAGAAGTTAGAGTTTTCGTATTTATCTGAAATATTATATACAATTACAACGTATTCTGGTAAAGTCTTATTTGGTTTAATACTACTTATGGTAGGGAATGGATTAGCCAAAATTGCAGCAGATAATTTTATAAAAAAAGGAGAAAATCAATTTATGGCTTCTATAATAAAGATTGCTATAGTTGCTATATTTTTAGCAATAGGTTTAAGAAGTATGGGTATAGCAGATGATATTATTAACTTGGCTTTTGGGATTTCTTTAGGTACCGTAGCTTTAACTATAATACTTTCATTTGGTTTAGGAGGAAGAGCTGCAGCAGGAAAGCAAATGGAAAAGCTACTAGAAAAATTTAATACAAAAGCGAAACACTAACTAAGTTAATTTTCACACAAAAAAGCCAATCTATTTAGTATTGGTTTTTTTGTGTAAAGTATTTTTTAGATTAGCGCAGTTATATGTATTGCTATTATTATTTTTGCAGCATGTCTAGAAGGAAAAAATCAAGAAAACAGATTTTCGAGCAGTTAGAAGTTATAGATGCTGCTGCTAAAGGAAAAACGGTAGCAAAAGCACCAGATGGTAAGGTTGTTTTTTTATCAAATGCAGTACCAGGTGATGTTGTAGATGTGCAAACATTTAAAAAGCGAAAAGCGTATTACGAAGGCAAAGCGACTTATTTTCATAAGCGATCTGATAAACGTGTTAGCCCCGAATGTGCGTATTTTGGAACCTGCGGTGGGTGTAAATGGCAACATATGGGGTATGAGCACCAATTGTTCTACAAACAAAACGAAGTGGTAAATAATCTAACGCGAATTGGACATATAGATTTGCCAGAGGTAACGCCAATTTTAGGATCTGAGGCACAGTATTTCTACAGAAATAAAATGGAATTTTCATTTAGTGATAGCCGATGGTTAACCGTAGATGAAATTCAATCAGAAGAAGATTTAGGAGATAGAAATGCTTTAGGGTTTCATATACCAGGTATGTGGGACAAAATATTAGACATAGAACACTGCCATTTGCAGCGCGATCCTTCTAATGCTATTAGGAATGCAGTTAAGGCTTTTGCAATAGAAAATAATCTAAGTTTTTACAATGTAAGACAGCAAACAGGGTTTTTAAGAACTATGATGATTCGTACCGCAACTACGGGAGATATCATGGTATTACTTCAGTTTTTTAAAGAAGACAAGGTCAAACGCGAACTCGTCTTAAACTATATTGCAGATACATTTCCTGAAATTACCTCTTTACAATATGTCATTAATGGTAAGGGTAATGATACAATTTATGATCAAGAAGTGATTTGTTATAAAGGACAAGATCATATTTTCGAAGATATGGAAGGCCTGCGTTTTAAGATTAATGCTAAATCTTTTTATCAAACAAACTCTGAGCAAGCTTACGAATTGTATAAAATTACCAGAGATTTTGCAGGCTTAAAAGGAGACGAATTAGTTTACGATTTATATACAGGAACAGGAACCATTGCACAATTCGTATCTAAACACGCCAAAAAGGTAATAGGCGTAGAGTCTGTACCAGATGCTATAGTAGCAGCAAAAGAAAATGCACAATTAAATGCCATTCCCAACGTTGAGTTCTTTGTTGGAGATATGAAACAGGTGTTTAACGATACATTTATAAACACTCATGGACAACCAGATGTAGTGATAACAGATCCGCCACGTGATGGGATGCATAAAGATGTTGTAGAACAATTGTTAAGTATTGCGGCAGAAAAAATAGTGTATGTAAGTTGTAACAGTGCGACTCAAGCTAGAGATTTAGCGCTTATGGATCATATGTATAAAGTAACTAAGGTGCAAGCAGTAGATATGTTTCCACAAACATTTCATGTCGAGAATGTGGTGCTTTTAGAAAAGCGTTAATTTTTAAAACTAATGTAGTTGAGATGAAGAAAAACATATTACTTATCTTAAGTATTATTATCGTATCTAGCTTTGGCTGTGAACGCGATGATATTTGTGCTGCGACAACCCAAACGACTCCTAGTTTGGTTATAGAAGCGGTAAATGAAGACGATCCTACCCAGAGTTTAAATGTACAGAACTTGCGTATACAAGGTGTAGGGAATGATGCGCCTCTTTTTTTTGTTTTACAGGAAGATGGCATACCAGAGGAAATAAATACCTTTAGCACTATTGTTTTGCCTTTACGTACAGATATCGATTCTACCATGTATGTTTTACACACGGATTTTACACTAGGAGAGGATGGTACTGTAGGAGGAAATCCAGATACTATAACGGTTAAATATACTAGAGAGGACCGTTTTATATCTAGAGCGTGTGGTTTTAGTACTGTATATAATGATGTTACTATTGCTATAACAGAAGATGACGACCCTTGGATTGTACAAATTAGAGCAGAAAATGATAACCAAATTATAGAAAATGAGGCAGAACCGCACTTTACGCTATTACATTAGTAGTTGTTTTTTTATGATGTGTTGTGTAAATGTTTTTTTTGCACAAAATGATAAAGATGCTAAACCTGCCGATTCTACAGCGGTAAAATTAAAGTATGGTTTGCGCTTAGGGGTAGATACTGGAAAAATAGCACGTAGTTTTTTGGATGATGAGTATCAAGGTATCGAATTAATAGGCGACTACAGGCTTACAGAACGCCTTTATATCGCAGCAGAAATAGGAAATGAAGAGCGTACCCTAACGACAGATTTTTTAAGTTCGTTTACCGAAGGAAGCTATATTAAGGCTGGTATCGATTACAACATGTATGAAAATTGGTTAGACATGGATAACCTTGTGTTTTTTGGTTCTAGGATAGGGGCAAGTACTTTTTCGCATACCATTAATGAATACCAAGTGTATACAGATAATCAATACTGGGCACCTCAAAATATAGTGACAGACAGTTTTGAAAAAACAGATTTAAGTGCATTTTGGTTAGAGCTAATTTTAGGTATAAAGGCAGAATTATTTAGCAATTTATATTTGGGTTTAAATGTGCAACTAAAGATAGGCATCACAGAGACAGCACCAGATAATTTCGAAAACCTATACATACCAGGGTTTAATAGAACTTATGATAGTACACGTATAGGGGTAGGATATGGTTACACACTGTCGTACCGTATACCTTTATATAAGAAAGCGAAACGCCAAAAGAAAAAAAAGGAAGACCAAGACGACACCACTAAAGATGAAGAAAGTCGCTAGTACTTTTTACTAATAAAAGCTAGTTCTTAAAGTTTGTATGCTAAACTTGGAATTTAATCTAAAGCGTATTCTATTTTATTTATGTGTGTTAACAACATTAACTATATCATGTTTTGGTAATACACCAGATTGTCTCCATTTAGGTTGTCCATCTTTAAAAAGAATCATAGTGGGAACACTTCTTACTTGATATTGTGTGGCTAATTCTTGGTTTTTATCAATATCGATCTTTACAATTTTTAAAGCGTCTCCCAATTCATCTTTAACCTCTTTTAAAATAGGCATTAAGGCTTGGCAGGGACTACACCAAGTTCCAAAAAAGTCAATTAATACCACTTCTTTAGAATTTATTATTGTGTTAAAATTACTTTTCATGAATTTACTTTCTATTTATGTCGTATTCTAGATGATAAAATTACAACTTAACGTCATTTACTGTAGTTAAAAATTGATTGTTTTGATTTCATGAAAATTGACTGTATATTTAGACGTAAGTAACTAAATACATATGAATGCTCTTTATTTAAGATTTTTAGTTTTACTTTTCATCTTGTTTAGTTCTTGTTCTAAGGAACAAATTCTAACGCAAAAAGAGAAAGAATGGTTAAATCAAAATCCAGATTTAAAAGTATCTATATACGGTTACGTGCCACCTTATTTATTTAACAATCAAAAAGGAAAGGCAGATGGGGTATTTATAGATTATTTAAACCTTATAGAGAAGAAGATTGATTATAGATTTACAAGAGTACATTATGACAAGTGGCCAGATCTATACAGAGATGCTTTTAATGGAACAATAGATATTGTCTTAGATATTCCTAAAACAGAAAAGCGGGAGAAGCATTTTGATTTTTATGGGGATTTTTTCAGTTCAAAATATGTTATTGTTTCTAGGGACGATCACGTTATAACCAATGCGAATCTTCGTAAAGCGCACGTTGTAGTGCCAGAAGGCTATGCTGTTATAGAGGTGCTTCAAAAAAACCTTCCTTCAGCTAAAATACAAGTACTATCCGACGAGAAGGTGTGTTTAAAGCGCTTGTCTCAAGGAGAGTTCGATGCTTATGTAGGGCCTAAAGTAGTGGCTAAAAATTTTATTCACGATTTAGATATTACAAATCTTGTCATAGGAGACGTTACACCGTTTTATTACAAGCCAGTTATATCGGTTACAAAGCATAATAAGGGACTCTCTAAAATTATAGCTAAAGCTGTTCATAGTATATCCGATGAAGAAAAACAGGTTATTCTTAACAACTGGTTATACGATGAAGTGAAACCATTTTATAAAACGACACCATTTTGGTTGGGTATGGTAACCTTATTAATAAGCATACTAATTGGGATTACCTATTTTAACAGATTACTTAAACAAAAAATAAAGGAAAGGACAACAGCATTAGAAATGACGATGGCTAATTTGGAGAAAAGTGATGCTGTAAAAACACGATTTATTAGAAGTATTTCTCATGAAATTCGCACGCCAATGAATAGCATTTTAGGATTTTCTGAAATCTTAAAAAAGGAAGGAGTGTCTAAAGTGGAATCTCAAAATTACATCAGTTCTATTATTGAAAATGGGAAGCATCTTATAAGGTTGATAGATTCAATTTTAGAGATATCAAGTTTTGGAAACGAAGGTGCTAAAGTAAATTTAGAAGAGATTAGTTTAAAATACGTTTTTAATAATGTAGGCTCTTATTTTGAAAGCCTTGCTTTAAGAAAAAATATCGATTTATCCTTTACTACAAAACTTCAAATAGAAGATGTCGTTTTAATAGATAGAAATAGAATTAAAAAAATTATAATAAACCTTATTGATAACGCTGTAAAGTTTACTGCAAACGGAAAGGTGGATGTAAATTATAATATTACCGATGCTGGAAATCTTGTTATAAAGGTTATGGATACAGGTAAGGGCATTAAAGAAGAGGATAAAGAATTTATTTTTGATTCTTTTGCAAAATTAGATAAGGAAGATAAAGTGTACTTAGATGGGTTGGGTTTAGGTTTAACCATAGTCAAAGAAAATGTAATAGCACTAAAGGGAACGCTTAGTTTTGAATCGGAACCAGGGATAGGTTCTGTGTTTACAGTGTCGATACCCTGTAAAAGATTAAAACACCCTATTTCTAACGGTACAATTCAAAAGTCAACGGGACATACTATTTTAGTAGTTGAAGATGCCGATATTAATTTTTTATTGGTAAAATCGATCTTGCGACTTATGAAAACTTTTGATTTTACGATTTTACATGCCGAAAATGGTAAAATAGGTGTAAAAATGTGCGACGCCCATCCAGAGATCGATTTGGTGCTAATGGATATTAGAATGCCTGTGATGGATGGCTATGAAGCGACCCGCATTATAAAAGAAAAACACCCAGATTTACCAATAATAGCACATACAGCCTATTCTTCAGATACAGATATACAAAAAGCCTTAGAGGCAGGATGTGAAACTGTATTGGCAAAACCTGTAGAGGTTAATCTATTTAAAACAACGATTATAAAGTATATTGCAAAAGAAGTGTATGGCTAAATTTAAAATACACGGTACTAACATTTGCGACTCATATAGCGCTGTTAATATGTTATTTCATGTATTTTCCTTTTTTACTGCCTTCGTACATTAGGTACTTCACCAATCGCGATTCTAATTTTGCATTAAACAATTGTATTTTTCGAGAGGGGCGTAGGCCTACATGCTTTAGCGCATCTAAATTAGAAGTGATAAACCAAGCTTCTGTATCTGGGTAATTTTGTTTTAATGTATCGCCTATGGCTTTGTAAAAGGCTTGCATATCAATATCCAAACGTTCGCCATAAGGTGGATTAAATACAAGGTGTAACTTGGTGTCTCCAGCTTTTCGAGTTTTAAAGAAGTCTTCATGTTTTACTGTAATAAAATCTTCTAGCTGCGCATTTTTAACATTGTCTTGGGCTTTACGCACAGCACTAGGCGCTTTATCGTAAGCTATGATATTATGATGAAAATCTCGCGTTTTCTTTAATAATGAGGCCTCTATTTTTTCGAAAAGCTCTACGTCCCAATCTTGCCAACGTTCAAAAGCAAATTCTTTTCGCATAAGGTTGGGAGGGATGTTACAAGCAATCATAGCCGCTTCAATAGCAATGGTACCAGAGCCACACATGGGGTCCATGAAATCGGATTGGCCATCCCAGCCCGACATTAAAATAAGGCCAGCGGCTAAAACTTCATTAATAGGGGCGATATTGGTGGCTAATTTGTAACCTCTTTTATGTAAGGAATCGCCAGAAGAATCTAACGACACCGTACACATATTACGGTCTATACGTACATTAATTTTAAGATCGGGAAATTTTAAATCTACATTAGGACGTTGACCAGAATTTGCTCTAAAACGGTCTACAATAGCATCTTTTGTTTTTTGCGCTATAAATAGAGAATGCGAAAACAAATCAGAATGTATAGTGGCGTCTACGGCTAGAGATCCCGTGGATTTAAGGTAGTTTTCCCAAGGTAGTTTGTAAATTTTGTTATAAAGGTCTTTTTCATCACGTACCTTAAAAGTGTGTATAGGTTTTAAAATTTTTATTGCTGTGCGTAAACCTAAGTTAGCTTTATACATAAACCCTTTATCACCAGAAAAAGAAACACTTCGCACGCCTTTTTTAACATATATGGCACCCATTTGTGTCAATTCCTTTTCTAATAAATCTTCAAAACCATATAAGGTTTTTGCTACCATGTTGAAATTTTCAGCCATTTTTTTCGTCCAATATATTAAAATGAGATAAGTTGCAAAAATAGTGTAATTTTGCGGCAAAAAAATAGCAATTGCAAATAATGGGTTAGGGATTGCAACGGCATCTTTTTTTGTCTGCTAATAGGTTAAAATTGAAATAGATAATTTTACAAGCAGTAAAGGGCGTGCTTATACAACAAGAACCTTTTTTTTAAATAGAGGAAGGTGAGACCCGTGAGGGAATCCTTAAAGAAAATTTATGATAGAACATACAACGAAATGGTTTGCATCTTGGTTTGATACACCATTCTACCACATTTTATATAAGAACAGAGACGATAGTGAAGCGCAGCTGTTCATGGATAATCTTACGCAGTATTTAAATTTACCAGAACAGGGTAGTATTCTAGACTTAGCATGTGGAAAAGGACGGCATTCCAGATATTTAAACCAGATAGGTTACAATACAACAGGGGTAGATTTAAGTGAAAATAGCATTGCTTTTGCAAAGCAATTTGAAAATGAGCATTTACGATTTGATGTACATAACATGTGTAAGCCCTATAAAAGGCAGTTCGATGCTGTGTTTAATTTATTTACCAGCTTTGGATATTTCGATGATGAAATAGACAATTTAAATACAATTAAGGCTATAAAATCTAATTTAAATGCCACTGGTTTTGGTGTTATTGATTTTATGAACACAGAGCAGGTTATTGCAAATTTAGTCCCAGAGGATACTAAAACGATAGATGGGATTACTTTTAATTTGAAACGTTTTGTTAAAGATGGTTATATTGTTAAAACGATTAGTTTTGAAGCTGAAGGCGAAACGTATAATTTTGAAGAACGAGTAAGAGCATTTACGTTAGTAGATTTTGAAAATTTGTTTAAGGCAGCTAATGTGCATTTGCTAGATGTTTTTGGCGGTTATACATTAAAGTCATACGATGCTAAAACCTCTGAACGTTTGGTCATGATTTTTAAATAATAATGCTTTTTTTACAAAAACTATTTCTAAAGCTCTTATTTTTATCCGCTTAAACTATTGTAATTTGCTAACCATCTAGATAAATGGTGTTTATATAATGTATAAATTTCTCTTCCCCATACTGGCTGTTATTATAGGCATTGGTCTTGCTATAATTTTTAAATCTAAAAAATCTTGGTTTACTAAATTGTTGCTCTCCTTTAGCGGCGCTTTTTTATTGGCATTAACCCTTTTTGAATTACTTCCAGAAGTTTATGCGCATATGGATGTAAAAAATACAGGACTGTTTATCATGTTGGGGATTTTGCTACAAATTGTATTAGAACTCTTCTCTAAAGGTGCAGAGCATGGCCATGTACACATTCATAAAAATTCCACAACATTTCCTTGGCTATTATTTGTAAGCCTGTGTTTTCATAGTTTTTTAGAGGGGTTTCCTATACACGACCACAATGATATGGTATTAGGGGTGCTCATACATAAAATACCTATAGCAACATTAATAAGTGTTTTTTTATTAGAAAGTAATTACAGTAAGGTTCAAATAGGACTGTTCTTAGTATTATTTGCTTTAATGACACCACTAGGAACGTTAATTTCTAACCATACAGATTTAAGCACTCATGCAGCACATTGTCTAAACGCCATAGTTATAGGTATATTTTTTCATATTTCAACAACTATTTTGTTTGAAAGTGGTGAGGGACATAAGTTTAACTTAAGTAAATTTGTGGCGATAATTTTAGGTATTGGTATTGCTTATCTTATTTAAGTTTATAACCATACAGATAGATATAATTGAAGGTGTTTAGCAAGGAAGAATCAAGAATTTTACGAGAAGCGTTTTGGACAAGTTTTGGGAAATCCTTTCCTAGAAAATGGATTTTGTACAATACGAAATTAAAAGGCGTTAGTTTTAAATTTTATTTTGACACCAAAAAAGCTTTAGTGGCTTTAGATGTTGAAGATGATTTGGAATACCGAATTAAGTATTGGGAACAATTACAAGCGCTACGTTCTATTTTAACTACAGACTATCTTCCAGAAGCCTTGTATGAAGAGGCTTATATTTTAGACAATCAAAAAGAAATTTCTAGAATATATGTGCCTTTAGAGCAAAAAGTATCCATACACAATAAAAATACTTGGCAGGATGTTATGGTGTTTTTTAATACGACTATGGGGGCATTTGAAGATTTTTTCACAACCTATAAAGAGGTTATAGAAGGCGCGTAATTTTAAGACATAAGATGTCTTGTATTCTTTTTTAAGAAAGAAGTATTTACTAATTTAGCGTAATGGCACATACTATAACTACTTTTATTGTAGATGCTTTTACAGACACACCATTTAAGGGTAACCCAGCAGGTGTTTGTATTTTAGAAATAGCCTTAACAGAAACTGTAATGCAAAATATTGCTAAGGAATTAGGGCTTTCTGAAACAGCATTTGTACGCTTTAATCCTAAGACTTCTAAATATACGATTAGGTATTTTTCTCCTAAAATGGAAATTCCACTTTGTGGTCATGCCACTTTAGCGGCGTCCAAAGTACTTTTGGAGAGTAATCCACAGTTAGAAACACTATGTTTTAATACTGTAGAATCATTAGATTTACAAGTGTTTCGAAAAGGGCAAAGTATAGAAATGGCCTTTCCTGTGTATGCTTTACAACCGCAACAAGCGCCAAAATCACTATTAGAAGCCTTAGGCATTTCTCAAATTTTATACAGTGCGTACAATGCAGAAACACAAATTTTACTTTTAGAAATCGAATCTGCAGCAGTACTTCGTGAACTGACTCCAAATTTCGAAGCTTTAAAACGGTCTCATGATGCTATTAACGGCGTGTTAGTTAC
This sequence comes from uncultured Hyunsoonleella sp., assembly GCA_964562415.1. GTDB lineage: Bacteria > Bacteroidota > Bacteroidia > Flavobacteriales > Flavobacteriaceae > Jejuia. The sequence continues at coordinate 10,378 of CAZLTR010000041.1, forward strand.
CTCCAAATCTCAAGACCCAGAATTTGATTTTGAATCCAGATACTTTTGGCCTTGGAGTGGAACGAACGAAGATCCTGTAACAGGAGGAACACATACCTTCTTAGCACCATATTGGAGCAAACGCTTGGGGAAAACAAAATTAGAATCCTATCAATGTTCAGAACGTTCAGGATTTATGACACTAGACCTAAGTAATGCAGGCGTATTGAAAATGAGAAGTGCAGCGCAAATCGTTTTTAAAGGCGAATTATACCTGTAGCTATTTAGTTGCCTTTTTATAGATTTAACCTCCTATTTGGTGTCTTTTAGCCAAGGATGTGATGTTTAAAAATAGAAGCCTTAAGAAACTTGTGATTTAGCAGTTATATTTCGTTAAAATGGCTCTAAAATAAACATTAATCCGTATTTTTGCAGCTGTAAAAAAAGCGCAATTATTATGCTAGAGAAACTCTCTAAAATTCTATTTTCCACACGTCTTACCGCTATTTTATTTATTGTTTTTGCAGCAGCTATGGCCGCTGGTACATTCATGGATGCGGGACAAGAAACATCGCCAACACCTTATACTAGAAATTTAATATATAACGCTTGGTGGTTCGAAGCCATTATGGTGTTTTTCATTATTAACTTTTTAGGTAATATCGTGCGTTACCAATTGTTTAAAAAGGAAAAGTGGGCGACGTTGGTATTACACCTTGCTTTCATTTTTATTTTGTTAGGGGCATTTATTACGCGCTATATGAGTTATGAAGGTATGATGGCCATACGTGAAGGCGCTACCGAGAATGAGTTTCTTTCTCAAAAAACATATATTTCTGGTCGTATTTTTGGAGATTACGAAATTAATGGGGTAAATCAAATGCGTGTTTTCGAAGAAGCTGTAGACTTTTCGGGACGTTTGGATAATGATTTTAAGTTGCAGACCGAATACAATCAACAAAAAGTAGACATCACTTTAGAAAAGTTCATTACAGGTGCCGAAGAAGATATCATACCAAATGAAAACGGCGAATCGTATTTAAAATTAGTAGAAGCTGGGAGCAGTGGACCACATAATCATTTTTTAAAAGTAGGGCAAGTCGCTAGTGTACACAATGTCTTATTTGCATTAAATAAGCCAACTAAAGGCGCTATTAATATTACGTATCAAGGCGATTCCTTAGCGATAGATTCACCTTTTGAAGGCGAGTACATGACGATGGCGACACGTGCACAAGGGAAATTGGTGAAAGATAGTGTACAACCTTTGTACTTACGTTCGCGTTATGTTATAGGCAATATGCAGTTTGTGTTTCCTAAACCTGTTGTAAAAGGTGTTTTTGATGTTGTTAAAAAATCGAAATTATTAAAAAACGATGAAGATGGTGTTGTACTGGTCATAACAACTAATGGCGAAACCAAACGCGTAGGACTTTTAGGTGGTAAAGGGCGTAATAACAATTTTAAAGATATTAAAATAGGAGGTTTAGAAATTGCGCTTAAATATGGTTCTAAAAGTTTACAATTGCCTTTTGCTTTAAAATTGAATGATTTTGAAGCAGAGCGTTACCCTGGTACAGAAAAAGGCTATTCAGCCTATTCTAGTAAGGTCACTGTGATTGATGAGCAGGAAGAGGATTTTGATTATAAAATCTTTATGAATACTATTTTAGACCATCGCGGGTACCGTTTCTTTCAGTCCAGTTTTGATCCTGATGAAAAAGGGACTATTCTGTCTGTAAATCATGACTATTGGGGCACACTAATTACTTACATAGGTTACATGTTACTTTATTTTGGTCTTATGGCAATTTTGTTTAGTAAAGGTTCGCGATTTGGAGATTTAAAAGAACGTCTTGAAAAGGTAAAGGCTAAAAAAGCAACACTTTTGTCTATTGCGTTGGTACTAGGGCTGTGTAATAGTTTTGCGCAAACACATAACCATACGGAAGATCATAACCACGACCATGAAACACATTTATTTCAAGGGCCCACTAAAGCTCAAGTAGACTCTATACTAGAAGCTAATCGTACGCCAAAAGAACATGCAGATGCTTTTGGACATTTGGTGATTCAAGATCTAAGTGGTCGTATGATGCCTGTAAACACTTATGCGTCTGAAATGCTTAGAAAATTAAGTAAGTACGACACTTACGAATCCTTAGATGCCAATCAGGTGTTTTTATCTATACAGGAGAGTCCGCAATTATGGTATAATGTGCCAATCCTCTTTTTAAAGTTGAAAAAAGGAGACTCCATTCGAAAGCTAATAGGCGTGTCTAAAACAGAAGAATATGTAAGGTTGGCTGATTTTTTTACTAACGAAGGCCGTTATAAACTTACCCCATTTTTAGATGAAGCCTATAAGGCACAGGTACCCAACGGCTTTCAAAAGATGTTTAAAGAAACCGACCAACGTGTTAATTTACTGTACAATACAATTCAAGGCCGTTCTTTAAAAATATTTCCTGTACCAGAAGATCCTAATAACACGTGGATATCGCATTACGATTACAGGCTAGAGCCTACAAAAATTAAAGACTCTTTGTACAACAATTTTGTAAAGAATGGATTTAGAGCGTATCTATATACCTTAAATGAAGCCAAACAAACTGGCGATTTCTCAGAGCCTACCAAATTATTGAAGGCTTTTAAGAAAACCCAGCACAATTATGGTGGAGATGTTATGCTTAGTGATGATAAGGTTAAAACAGAAGTTCTCTACAATAAATACGATATTTTTAAAAGATTATATAAGTGGTACCTCTATACAGGAACTGTGCTTTTTATTTTACTTATTGTTCAAATTTTTAATTCTAAAAACAAAGGCCTTGGAGTAAGCGTTACTGTTTTTAAGTGCGTTATTTTGGGACTATTTTTATTACATACCTCTGGTTTAATAGTGCGTTGGTACATTTCGGGACATTCACCTTGGAGTGATGCTTACGAGTCTATGATTTATGTGGCTTGGGCAACTATGTTTTTTGGTCTGGCTTTTGGAAGAAAAAGTGATTTAACTTTAGCTTCGACAGCTTTTGTTACCGCTATGATTTTAATGATAGCTCATTGGAATTGGATGGATCCTGCTATTGCCAATTTGCAGCCTGTTTTAAATAGTTATTGGTTAATGATACATGTTGCGGTTATTGTTGCCAGTTACGGGCCTTTTACGCTGGGAGCTGTTTTAGGCGTCGTAGCATTAGGTTTAATGGCTTTTACAACAAAAGAGAACAAAAAAATAATGGGGCTCAATATTCAAGAGCTTACTATAATTAATGAATTGTCTTTAACGGTTGGTCTTGTTATGCTTACCATTGGAAACTTTTTAGGAGGTATGTGGGCCAATGAAAGTTGGGGGCGCTATTGGGGCTGGGACCCTAAAGAAACCTGGGCTCTTATTAGTATTATGATTTATGCTTTTGTAATACATATGCGCTTAGTTCCAGGCTTACGTAGCCGTTGGTTTTATAACCTAATGTCTGTTATCGCATTTGCAAGTATTTTAATGACTTACTTTGGAGTAAATTTTTACTTGGCTGGTCTGCATTCCTATGCGAGTGGTGACCAAATTGTTAGCCTAAAGTTTATTGCTATTGCTTGTGTTTGTGTAGCTATATTGGGCTTCTTTGGATACCGTGGTTATGCCAAATTTTATAAAAAATAAACTTACAGTTTAGTACTGTATTTAGAAAAAACCTCCGCTAAGGAGGTTTTTTTAGTTGGTATATACCATCACATTAGCATTTAACCCGTCTTATGCGTTAGAACATCTTACAGTTATAATCTCTTTCACATACTAACGTAAACTGCGTTTTTCAATTATCACCATAATACTATTATACTAAAACTGAGAAAACACTAGTATGTATTGGACATCTCAGTGTCATGACGACTTTCTAATGCATAAAACCAATTTAAATAAATGGGTTTAGCAAATGAGCGCTTTACCATACGATCTTCCTACAGATACTGGTAGCGTAGCATTAAGAGCTAGGACCACATATAAGATACCGCGTAGTTTAAAGTTGTAAAATTTGTGACACCAGCTTTACAAATGCAAAACTCCCTTTGTTTAAAGCATTAGTCATACAAACCGTTTTTAGTCTTCATAGTTCTATTTTATCATCAGTTTTATAAAAAATATTTAGAAAATGTAACCTTTTAAAAAGTTTTGACATCCTATGTGTACAAAAGAAGTTTAAATTAAAAATTATGATGTCAACAGTAAAAACAATTTCAATTTTATTTATTACAGCTTTAATAAATATTACAAACGGACAAGTAGGTAAAAATTCTGATTTATTTAAAACCTTAAAGACAAAAGATCACTTATTATTTCATGATGGCTTTAATACATGTGATTTAAACCAAATGAGTGAACTCATTACAGATGATATTGAATTTTATCATGATAAAGATGGTAGGACTCAATCTAAAAAATCATTTATCAATTCAATGAAACAACATTTATGTTCCTCAGGAAAAAATGCTTTAAAACGAGTTTTAAAAGAAGAAACATTAGAAGTTTTTCCTTTATACAAAAACAATAAATTATATGCTGCATTGCAAAAAGGCACGCATAGTTTTGGAGAAACAAAAGCTAGTTTTTCTCATTTATGGTTAATTCAAAACGGAGAATGGAAACTTTCAAGAGTAATTAGTTATAACCATCATCAAGAAAAAGCTGAAGTAAAAACAAGTTTCCTTAACTTGACATCCAACGAATTACAAAAATATGTAGGTGTTTATGTGTTTTCTCCAGAGTTTGCATTGACTATTGTTATAAAAGAGGGAAAACTATATGGTGGACTTGAGGGACAATATGTGGGCATTAATTGTTATGATAAGGATAAATTTATAGATGATGAACAGGTTCATGACTTAAGTTTTGTATCTGATTCCGATGGAATTATTATAGGCCTACACATGGAAGGTTTAGGGATGAAAATGGATGCCAAAAAAAAGTAATTTAATGATTCGTTTTACTAACAATAAGCCCTCGTAAATCTGAATTTATTAGCAGTAGAACGAATATTCGAAAACGTAGTAACAGTTTTAAATTGAAAAATTATTATGGAGTTAATAGTAGTATGTATTATCGCAATATCTTTTATAAGTGCAGTATTCTTTGCTTGGTATTTTTATCAGCAGGCAAGAGATCAAGAACGTAAGCTTCTTATAGAAAGAGGAGAAAAATTAGAAGCTATTTTAGAGCTACAGAAAAAAAATAAGTTTAAGTTTATTTTCCCATGGTTAAAGTTAGGGATTGTAACGAGTAGTTTAAGTGTGGCATTTTTAGCTATTGCACTTCTTATTCGTTGGTTAGATAACGATTTAGAGTTGTTTAAAGGTTTTCTAATTACATTTATTATTGGTTTTTGTCTAGGCGTAGCATTTTTTATCAATCACTTTATAGGTAAAAAAAATTAATCTTAACATGGACAATATCTATATAGACAAAGTACTGTCTGGTGATGTTGAGGCTTTTAGATACTTTATAAAAACATATAAAAATATGGGATTTAATATAGCTGTTTCTATTATAAAGGACGAGCACTATGCAGAAGAAATAGTACAAGACGCTTTTATGAAAGCTTTTAAAGGATTAAAGTCTTTTAAAAGAACCGCTAAGTTTAAATCATGGTTTTATCGGATCGTAGTTAATGAAGCTTTTCAAAGATTGCGATCTAATAAAAAGAAACTAGAATTAACTTATTTAGAAGATTCAAATGAAAAATTTTTGGAAGATCACACAGATAATGTACAAGATGAAAGCGTTGAAAAAATACGCACGATATTAAAAATGCTACCTCCTAAAGAGGGCTTAGCTTTAAACTTATTTTATCTAGAGAGGATAAGTATATATGACATTAGTGAAATTACTGGATGGTCTAAATCGAATACAAAAGTAATATTACACAGAGCAAGAAAACACACGCGTTTAATTTGGCAAAAAAACATAGAAAACCATGGATAAAGCTAGAAAAGAAGATAAAGAATTTAAAGATGGATTTATAAGTGAAATCCTTGAAAAGGCGAACTATTCTATACCTAATAAAGATTTTGAAGATCAGATTTTACAAAAAATCCATACCCACGTTAATGATAAAGAAGAAATTCTTTCAAAAATCAAACTTTCGTTAAAATTCTTTTATGTAGGACTAGCACTGGTATTTGTTTGTGTGTTAGGGGGTATTTTTAGGGAGGCTTTATTTCATCAAAGTACAAATGCATTCTTTTATGTATTGGTTTTATTTTTTAGTACTATTTTGGGAATTTTATTAATAGAAAATTATAAGAGGGTAATTCGTAATTTTTCTTTTTAGATTTTAGTCCTTACATTGTTGCATTAGTTTTTATTCTTTCTTTGATTTCTCTTTTGGTCGATTATTTCTCGTCTTGTTTTTGAGGTTGAAAAACTTAAAATTTTTGACAATTGTTCTAAAAAGCTTATTGAAATTCTTGAAGGTCTATATTTGGATATCATATGCTATTGTTCTAATTTCTTTATTAATTCATTAACTCTATCTATCCTTGGGTTTATTTCTTTTTTCACTCTTTTTTTATTTAATAAATACCCATAAATACCTATTCCGATTGTGGCTATATTTATAAGCATTAATAGCACTATGAAGTTTTTTGGAATCTTTTCCCAAATACTGATATTAAATAATAACATTATTGGGTAAACAGGTACTATTCCCCAATAGTAATATGTCCTAAGGAATTTCTTTTGCACTTTTAGATATTCCCTGTTTTTTTTAAGGTAATTTAGATAATTTTCTTCCAAATCACTTGGCTTAAATTTCTTAAGACCTCGATATTTAATTATTAAATAAATTGCACAAATCGTTACTAATCCTATTGCCGTTTTTGTTAGAATGAATGGAATGGTGACTAATAAAAAAATGGATACTAAAACTCCAAATACAGCTAAAAGTGTCTCTGAAAGTTCGATATAGTTCCACCATCGGTGTAAGCGCTTTAAACTTGATTGCAATTCAATCATTAATTTTGATTTCTCAAATTTTACACGCTCTTGATTACTGGACGACTGCCAGATTTTAATTAATTCATCTTCAATCATAATATTTCATTTATACAGTTAAACAATTTTAATTTTATTCGTTTGATTTTTACTGCGATGTGATTTTCAGATAATCCTAGTATATCCGAAATATCTCGGTAGGCTAATCCTTCTAAGTATAAGGCAATTATAGCCTTGTCTCCTTTATTCAATTTTTTGACACACTTTCTTAAGGCTAATAATTTTTCATCATTACTTTCATCTTCTACTTCAGAACCGATATTACAAATAGTCATACTATCTAATCTTATAAATCGGTTTTGGTTTTTCGTGTATTTTGATTTGAAACGAAGGCAAACATTTAATGCTATTCTAAACATCCAAGTACCAATAGATGAATTCCCTTTAAAAGAACTCATCGACTTCCATATGGTAACTAAAACCTCTTGAAGCAGGTCTTTAGAATCTTCTTTCCCATTTGAATAAATAGAGCAAATTCTATATAGCTTATCCTTATGTTCTTTTAAAGCCGAAAGAAATATGGTTTCCTGTTTTTCCATTCTTAGTATTTCCCTTTACTACTTTAGTTACCTTTTTTTAATAAATATGACAGTTTAGTATTTTTTTAGTAAATAAAAACATAATGAAGGTATTATTGAGACGAGGCAACATTAATGTACACACGGTAAAGCCTATGTTTTGGTATTGCCTGGTGAACTAGAGTATAGGTGGAATAAAAAAGCTTAAATAATTCCGCTTTAGATTAGAGAAGAATTTGTTTGCTTTTACTTCGATTGTTTGTTACGTGTTGTTTTTATTTCAAAATTGAAGTGGTCAACCTTTTCTCCTTTTCCAAATGTGGATTCGTAAAACTTAATTGCTTGTTCATCTTCCGAGTGTGCTTCAACGAAAATGGTTTCAATTCCATTATTTGTAGAATAATCTTTGAGGTAGTTAATTAATTCTTTTCCTACCCCTTGGTTTTGAAGTTCTACCTTAACCGCTATATCATAAATGTATAGTTCACTTTTGTTAGTGTAATACTTTTCTAGTTCATACGCAGTTAAGCCACCAATAATTTTGTCTTCATAGATTGCAGCAATTGCATAAAAACCAGGTTTATTTAATAGTTTTTTCAATTGCTTTTTTGAAGCCACCTTGTTAGATTCTTCGAAAACCTCATTAAGTAATTCTACAAGTTCTATGAATCGCTCAATATCATTTTCTTGAATCCTCGAAATTTTGAAATTGGTTTTCATTATAGTATTTAATAGATGGTAATGTGTGATTGTATGCTAATTAGAATGTAGATGCTTAAAAAAAGTAAGTGTTTCATTTTGTAGTTTTTTTAGGATTCGTCTTTTAGATACGAAGAACTGCAAAATGTTACAAAGGCCTTTAAATTTTCTTGTTAGCCGGATTTCTAAGAGGATTGCATATAACGTGACTATCTTTGGTTAGTGGAGTGGTTAAACAACGTATTTACTTTGATAAAAAATCGTTCATTGGCTTTGCAGTTTTCCAATATTCTAAAATTAAAGGTAATAATTCATCAGATAGAATAACATCAGCTTTAAATTCTTTTACATAATAAAATTGTTTGTTCGCTACCAAAGGTTCATTAACGAAGCATGCTTTGTATTCCGCAGGAATTCTTTTAATAAAATCTCCTTTTACCTGTCCAAATTTTTCAATGAAATTTTTTTCAGAATATAATTTTTTGAATTGAATAGGATTACTCACGATATTGGCTCGAATGTCTTTTAGTCTTTCTTTTGTTGGGTTATAAAAACCAGACATAATACCAACATCTTTAGCGCCTAATTGAAACGCAATAACAGGTAAAGGATTTGTCTTGTCTCCTTTTATTATATGGGCAAATGAACGAATTTTGTATGGAGTCTTATCTTTTGAAAATCGAATATCTCTATTAATTCGTCCAATGCATTTTTTGGGTTCAATTTGAATGGTAGAATCTAATTTTTGGAGTTCTTCAACAACATCTGTTACAAAAGCTAACATTGGTTTTTTTACATAGTTTTCGTAGTTTTTTTTATTGTCGTGAAACCATTCTTTATTGTTGTTCTTTTCTAATTCACTAAAGAACGTTATAAACTCTTCGTCAAAATACTTCATTATTATTGATTTATTGGGTTTAATTTATTGGGTTCTCCTGTTTCAATGAAGTTTTTTAGTCCTTTGTTCATAATGCTAACTTCCTTTTTCATTTTTTTTCTAATTAGGGGTGCCATTAGTTTTAGTAAAAAGTTTTTTTGAATATCCGTTTTCATTCATAACCCAGTAATAGCCGCAATTACAAGCCTGT
>CAZLTR010000042.1:0-8307 GCA_964562415.1 uncultured Hyunsoonleella sp.
CATTACCAAAACGTTCTTTAAGTTGTGCAATATGCTCATGCGCTCTGGATACATGGCTAGCGGCTTGGTGTATAGGCATTTCAACACATAAAACGTTTAACCCTGTTTTTGCGCATAATGTAGAGGTTACAGCAGAGTCTATACCGCCAGAAACACCTACAACAAAACCATTAACACCAGCTTTTGTAGCGTAATCTTTTAACCAATTAACAATGTGATCGACAACTTTTTCTGTTTGCATATAAAGTGAAATTAATAAAGAGAATAGTACCTTTGTACAAAAATAAAGCTTACACTTAATTTATAAAAATTTATTGCGTTTAGTTTCCATGAAAAAAAATATACTTCTTATTGTTGGCATTATTCTTATAACAGCCTGCCAAAAGAAAAAAGATGAGCTAGAAACCTCCATAGCAGCTTTAAATACAGATATAGAGATTGAGCGTTTCGATGTGCTTTTTGGCAATGCGACCAAAACAAATTTAGCCGAACTTAAAAAAACATACCCTTTTATGTTTTCAAGACGTTTTAGCGATTCTTTATGGTTGGACAAAATAAAAGATACCATACATCAAGAACTGGTGGAAGAAGTGCAAGCAAAATATAAAACTACCGATGCACTTGAAATAGAATTAGAACAGTTCTTTAATCATTTAAAATATTATTATTCTCAATTTACGCCACCTCGGGTTATCACAACAACGACCATGGTAGATTATAGAAATCGCGTTATTGTTACAGATACTATTGCGCTTTTGGGCTTAGATAATTATTTAGGTGAAGACCATCACTTTTACCAAGGCATACAGCAGTTTATACGTAAAGATTTTAACAGTGAGCAAATCGCAGTAGATTTTGCTGGTGCTTATGCAGAACGTTACATACGACAGGCACAGCGCAAAACTTTTTTAGATGAAATGATATACCATGGCAAGCAATTGTATTTTAAGGCTTTAATGTTACCGCAAAAAACAGAAGCACAAATAATGGGATATACTACTGAAGAATTAGAGTGGGTAAAAGCTAACGAACATTACATATGGCGTTATTTTGTTGAAAAAGAGCTGTTGTTTGATACCGACACAAAGCTGCTTTCGAGATTTATAAATCCCGCGCCCTTTAGTAAATTTTATTTGGCTGAAATCGATGGCGATTCGCCAGGACGAATAGGACAGTATATAGGCTGGCAAATTGTTAAGGCTTATATGACACACCATACAGTAGATTTAGCCAATATGCTACAAACTGAGCCTAAGGCTATTTTTGATACTTCTAAATTTAAACCCCGTAAATAATGGCAAAAAAAATTGAGTCTAAAATTGAGTTGAATGTTGAATTGGATGAAAACCGTGTGCCAGAGAAACTGTCTTGGACAGCAGAAGATGGTGGAATTTCTAATGCGCAAGCTAAAGCAATGATGCTTTCGGTTTGGGATGATAAGGCTAAAGAAATGTTACGCATTGACTTGTGGACTAAAGATATGCCTGTCGATGATATGAAGATTTTTTTCCATCAAACCTTAGTCGCTATGGCCAATACATTTCAAAGAGCCACTCAGGATGAAAAAATGACGGCTACTATGAAAGATTTTTGTGACTATTTTGCCGATAAGCTAGAATTGAAAAAATAAAACAAACGTTTTGAGTTTAGGGAGCTGCTGCCTGAATGTCTTTAATCAAATGATCCAAATACAGAATGCCGTTTAGATGGTCTATTTCATGTTGAAAGATAACTGCGGTGAATCCTGAGACTTCTTCGGTTACTTTTGCGCCTTCCAAGGTGTCATAACTAATACTAATGGTTTTAGAGCGGCTGTTTAATGTGGCACTTTTATTTGGGATAGAAAGGCAACCTTCTTTCACTGTTTGTTTTAATGTGGAGTAATTGGTGATTTTTGGATTTAAGTAAACTTCAAAAGGAAAGTTTTCTTTGTCAAAGCGCTGTACCCAAATAATGGCTTTAAGGATACCTACTTGCGGAGCCGCAATCCCCACACCCATTGCACTACTGTCTCTTACAGTTGCGTTTAAACGCTTTATAAATTTAGAGAGGGTCTTATTTTTAGGGTTTGGTGCGATATAAGTGGACTGCTGTCTTAATGTTAGCGAGTCTTTTGGGTTTGTGATCTTGTAAATGCGCATGGGTGTTACATTGTCTCCTTGTGCAATTAAGGCTTGTTTTAAATTAGAGAAACCTGTATTAAGAAGAGGCTTGCTGCCTGCACAGTTACATAACCCTATTGTTAGAAACGCTAAAACCACCAGTCTTTCTAAAACGGCAAGTACCTTATTTGTTAGGCAACTTACCATTCGTTAATACGGTTAGCATCTAATTTAATAAAAATAAATAATAGGATGGTAAATGCCCATAGGCCTGAGCCTCCATAGCTAAACATTGGTAAAGGAATACCAATAGTGGGGATAAGCCCCATAACCATGCCTACATTAATTAAAAAGTGAATAAAAATAATAGCAGCGACACTGTAGCCATACACTCTACTAAATTGCGATTTTTGTAATTCGGCTAAGTGCAGTATTCTTAAAATGAGTAATACAAAAAGAATCACGACAAAGCTGGTGCCTAAAAATCCCCATTCTTCCCCAACAGTACTAAAGATGTAATCGGTGTGTTGTTCGGGTACAAATTTACCAGTAGTTCTTGTACCTTCTAAAAAGCCTTTACCAGTTAATCCTCCAGAACTAATCGCTTTTTCAGATTCATTAAGATTGTAAGCAAAGGTGCGTTTCATTTGTTTTAATTTTTGCGGATCTTTTTCTAAGCGTAACCATAGACTAATACGGTCTTGCTGGTGCGGTTTTAGAATACTTTCGTAGAAAAATTTAACGCCAAACGCGAGTACAATACCTGCTAGTATAACCGCTAAAGCTTGAATGATGGAAGCTTTTCTTCTATTAAAATAATACAACAGTACAACAATAAAAGAAAGGCCGCCAGTCACAATAATTGCACCAAACTTAAGTGATACAACTGCTATAATGGCTATAAAAAGTCCCGCAAAAAGATACATTTGAGGTAAACCTTCTCGGTATAATACAAAAACAAAGGCTACATACACAATGGTACTTCCTGTGTCATTTTGCAATAAAATGAGTAAAGCAGGAGTTGCAATAATTGCAAAGGTGCGCAGCAGGTCTTTTAAGCGGTTAATATCTGTATTAAGATCGCTTACATAGTTGGCGACTGCCAAAGCTGTTGCGGCTTTAGCAAACTCACTGGGCTGTAGGGTCATGCCTCCAATACCATACCAGGAAGTAGCTCCATTTACATTTTTTCCAAAAATAAAAAGACCTACTAAAGAGAGCATGGATACTATATAAATTACACTAGAAAAGCGTTCGTAGAATTTAGTATCTAAAGCTAAGAGCACTATAATTAAGCCAAAGGTAAGTACAATAAAGATAAGTTGCTTCCCATAGGGTTGCGCTGTATCGAAATAGCGAATGGCTTCTCCTGTTTGCGAAGCCGAAAGGATATTAAGCCAACCAAAGCCCACCAAAAGTAAAAAAATGATGATAGTGATCCAGTCAAATTTAAAATGTCTGTTCGTATGTCTAAGCATGACTTAAGGCGCTGTATTTAGTTGGTGTAAGCGTTTTTTTAATTGGTAATACTCTTGTTCTTCTATAATTTGCAACTGCGTTCGGCCATTAATAACGAAAGGTTTTCCAGAATAGGGTTTGGCATACTCATTTTCTAAGGAGTGTTTTAAAAGCCATTCTTCCATATCTGTTCTGCTTATTTGACCTTTAATATGCTTTTCAATCATTAAGCTGGCTACCTTTCCTGCAAAGCGGCTCCCCCAATACCCATTTTCAACAAAAACAGCAATAGCAATTTTAGGGTTCTCTTTAGGGGCAAAGGCCACAAATATGGAGTGGTCTGTCAATTGGGTTCTTACACTATCTATAACAGCAAAATTTTCAACCGTCCCCGTTTTGCCACATATATCAATGCCTTTCACCTGTAGGTATTTTGCTGTTCCTTTGGTATATACGTGGTGCATCCCTTCTATAACAGGTTCGAAATGTTGTTGCGCTATCGTCGTATATTTAGGCGTGGTGAAAAAGCGAGGTATAGTATCGTTTTTAATAGACTTGATGATATGTGGGGTTAAGTAATACCCTCTGTTGGCAATAGCAGCAGTCATATTAGCCAATTGTATGGGGGTAGTCGCAACTTCTCCTTGACCTATAGCGTTAGAAATAGTGTATGTAGAGTAAAAGGTTCTGGGGTAGATATTTTTATAATAAGCTCTGTCTGGAATCCTGCCTTTAGCACCAACATGTAGATCGTTGTTTAAGTATTGGCCTAAACCAAAACTTTTGGCATGTTTGCTCCAGGTGTCAATACCTTTAGAGGCATTACCTTCTTTATCTAATATTTTTCTGTAGGTCGTTGCAAAATAAGCATTGCAAGATTCTTGTATACCCGAAGTAAGGTCGTTACGTCGGCCTCTATGGCAGTGGCATTTCATAAAGCGATTGCCGTACTTGTAGCCAGCATAGCAAGTCACTTTTTCTTCAGGAGTCATAACGCCTTCTTGTAAGGCAATAAGGGCATTCATTAATTTAAAAGGCGATCCTGGTTCGTATACGCCTTTTAAACTTCTATTAAAAAGTGGTTTTGCTATAGAATCGTAATATAATTTCGTGAAATTTTTGGAGCGTTTTCTACCTACCAAAAGGTTGGGGTCGTAAGTAGGAGCAGCGACCATCGCCAAAATTTCTCCAGTAGCGGGTTCTATCGCAATAACACCACCACGCTTATTTTGCATGAGGAGTTCGCCATAGGCTTGTAGTTTGGCGTCTATCGTAATGGTGATGTCTTTTCCTTGTACAGGAAGTGTGTCAAACTTACCGCCTTTATAAGGGCCAATATCTCTATTAAAGCGGTCTTTTTGAATAAACTTAATGCCTTTTTTACCACGAAGCAACGCTTCGTAAGAGGCTTCAATACCTTGTTTGCCCTTTAAATCCCCTAGTTGGTAATAGGCATCTTTTTTAATATCACGATTGTTAACTTCTCCAATATCGCCTAAAACATTAGCGCCAATGGTAGTTTCGTACTTTCTTAAAGGTCTTTTTTGAATATAAAACCCCTTATATTTTCGCATTTTTTCTTGTAAAATAGCATAGTCTTCTTTAGATAACTGTGGTACAAAAGGAGAGGCTAACCTTGGCGAGTAGTTTTTAGCGTGGTTGAGTTTCTTGGTATAGGTGGCGGTATCTATTTTTAAAAGTTTGCAAAACTCCTCAATATTAAAGCTATCTACTTCTCTAGGAATCACCATGACATCATAAGAGGGTTGGTTGCCTACTAATAAACTACCATTTCTGTCATACACAAAACCACGCTTGGGGTAGTCCCAAACCTTTCTTAAGGCATTGTCTTCGTATAAGCTATCAGAGCTGCCTTTGTATATTTGTAGATAAAACAATCTGCCAATAAAGGTGATACCACATAAAATGACGGATAAAAAAAGTAAAAGTTGTCTCATTTAGTTCTCCTACTAAAAATAATAGAGATTAATACTAGCATTAAAATAGTGAAAATACCTGAGAATAACGTTTTTTGAACGATGTATAGTATCCTAGAAACATTAAAAATTTCTAAAGCAAATAAAATGAAATGATGAATAAAAGTGAGTAATGCGACATAGATTACTTTTGCACTAAAATCGGTGTTATCGAATTTTACATGATTGTGTTCGTACATAGTCCCAAAAGCAAACTTAAGAAACCCAGGTCTTAGATAAGCTATAGTTACCGCTGCGGCCGCATGTATGCCTCCCGAGTCTGAAAATAAGTCGATACTTAATCCTAGCAAAAAGCTTATAGATATAAACAGTAAACGGCTGTTATTTGTAGGGTAAAAAATGATAAATAAAATATAAATATAAGGATTGATATAGCCTAAAAAGTTAATGTGATTGCATAACACAACTTGTACGAGTGCAAGAAGTATAAATCTAACGATGTATCTCGTGTTTATGCTATTCATTACCGTCTTTTAATAGTGTTTTAATTTCTTCACGATTTGTATTTTCAATTATATAGACATGTTCTAGGTTAGTCATGTCATTAAAGAGCTTAATGTCTATTTCATGAAAATTTTCGGTAGCATCTAGTGCGCTGTTTACAATAACACCTACAGGAATGTCTTTTGGGAATATAGAAGAACGTCCAGAGGTTACTATTGTATCCCCCACAGCTACTGGTGCTATTTTCTCGACATCGGTAAGCTGTATCAAATTAGGTGATTTACCATTCCATGTTAAAGAGCCAAAGTGATTGGTTTTTTTTAATTTGGCACTAATCCTACTTTTAGAATTTAAAATAGAGATAACTGTGGCATAATTTTTAGAGACATGATCTACAATACCTATAACGCCTAAAGATGAAATGACACCAAAATCTTCTTTAATACTGTCGTTAAGGCCCTTGTTAATCAATAAAAAATTATTGGAATTAGTATAAGAGTTACGAATAATATTGGCATTGCTAAATTTATAGTTCGCATTACGGTCTATAGGAAGATTAAGGCTACTGCTGTCGTTTAGATTACTGTTGTGCAAGAGCTGATTTAAACGTTCGTTTTCCTTTGCCAACAATTGGTTTTGAGATCTAAGACTAAAATAAACCGTTATATTATTTGCGGTGTTATATATGCCTCCTGTTAGAAAATTTGCAGAGTTTATAAATTTACTTTTATGATAGGAGCGTGTTTGTATGGTAAATAAAATAGAAATAGAAAACAGCAACAAGAACAACAAAAAGTTTTTGTTTCTTATAATGAAATTAAGAATTTGTTGCATGTTTTAAGTCCTATTTGATCAATACACTTTTGTATTTAGGTAAGTTTTTAAGTGTAATACCTGTACCACGAACTACAGCTCTTAAAGGATCTTCTGCGATATAAACAGGCAAATCTGTTTTTTGAGACAAGCGTTTATCCAAACCTCGTAACATAGAACCACCACCTGCTAAATAAATACCAGTATTGTAAATGTCGGCTGCTAATTCTGGAGGCGTTTGCCCTAAGGTTTCCATTACCGCATCTTCGATACGCAATATAGACTTATCTAAGGCTTTCGCTATTTCACGGTAAGAAATAGAAACCTGCTTGGGTTTTCCTGTTAGTAAATCTCGACCTTGAACACTCATGTCGTCTGGTGCTAATTCTAAATCTTCGGTAGCAGCACCAATTTGAATTTTTATTTTTTCAGCAGTACGTTCTCCAACGTATAGGTTGTGTTGGGTACGCATGTAATAGACAATGTCATTTGTAAACACATCACCTGCAATTTTTACAGATTTATCACATACAATACCTCCTAAGGCAATTACCGCAATTTCTGTAGTACCTCCCCCTATATCTACGACCATATTTCCTTTAGGTTGTGTAATATCTACACCAATACCAATAGCGGCAGCCATAGGTTCGTGTATAAGGTAGACCTCCTTACCATTTACCCGTTCTGCACTTTCTTTTACCGCACGCATTTCTACTTCGGTAATTCCAGAAGGAATACAAATCACCATTCTAAGTGCAGGTGTGAAAAAGCGTTTTTTTAAAGCGGGAATGTTTTTAATAAACATACTAATCATTTGCTCTGAAGCATCAAAATCGGCAATAACACCATCTTTTAGAGGGCGAATGGTTTTGATGTTCTCATGGGTTTTTCCTTGCATTAAACTGGCTTCCTGACCTACTGCAATGATTTTTCCAGAAACTCTATCTCGAGCAACTATCGATGGGGCATCTACAACAACTTTGTCATTATGTATAATCAACGTATTTGCAGTACCTAAATCTATGGCAATGTCTTCGGTTAGGAAATCAAAAAATCCCATGGGCTATTAATAGTTTTTGTGGTTTAAAAACGAATCCCGTAAAAGTAATAAAAGTTAGGAAATATTTCGAAGATATCATATTCAAAATCTAAAAATCTCTTAAGTGGCGTATTTAAAAGGCTTTTAACGGATTCCTTACAAAATTAATAAAACATTAACAAATAATTGAAGGAAATGTTAGCAGGCTAACATTTGGAACAGTTTAGTGGCTGTAATTTTAACACATCTTAAAAAAACTAATGAAAATGAAAACAAAATTATTCTTAAACAAAGTACAATTTAGCACTCTAGCACTGTTCCTTTTTATGGCTTTTTCAAGCCTAGAAGTTTCAGCTTTAGAACCATGTATGGCAGAAGCTGGAGCAATAGCGATAGACAATTCAGGAGAAACTGAAGCAACCATTTGTGTAGATGGTGTTGCCGACCCTATTGC
>CAZLTR010000042.1:8407-18959 GCA_964562415.1 uncultured Hyunsoonleella sp.
TTTGGTACATTGCTTACGAGCCTGGCTTAACAGGGTTAAGTGTGAATGCCAATGTCGCCGATTTAGAAGGCTGTTACGATTTGTCTAATCCTATTGTGGTGACCCGTAATGCGCCAGAGGCAGGAGCCATAGCAATTACCGATTCAGGAGAAACTGAAGCAACCATTTGTGTAGATGGTGTTGCCGACCCTATTGCTGTAACCCGATCTGGTGCTACCAGTGGTAGTGAAAGTGGTTGGGTAATTACCGATACGAATACAGGTGAGATTTTAGGTTTACCAGCCGCAGGTCCATTTAATTTAGACCCAGCAGGCCCAGGCGTATGCAGCATTTGGTACATTGCTTACGAGCCTGGCTTAACAGGGTTAAGTGTGAATGCCAATGTTGCCGATTTAGAAGGCTGTTACGATTTGTCCAACCCTATTGTGGTAACACGAGTAGAAGGTGAGGATTGTGAAATCTTGAGTACAACACTAATAGAAACCGATTTTAATTTTGTAGTATACCCAAATCCCACAACAAATCGCATCAACATTCAATATAATGGCAATCAAAATTTAGATCTGCAAATAGAGGTTATAGATATGTTAGGCAAACAGGTGTTACAATCTAAGGCAGGAGCATCAAGAACTTTAGGTGTAGATTTGAATGCACTTCATGCAGGAACGTACTTTTTGAATGTAAGAGATCTTAACTCTGGAAATGCCTTTGTAAAACGAGTGATTAAAAACTAATACGTAAAATTTAGAATGACAGCTAAGGGACACTATTGCAGTGTCCTTTTTTTTGAAAGAAAAATCGATAATTATCATAAAAAATAAGTTTTTGTTGTATTTTTTTATAGGTTTTGTTCTTTTTTTTACGTTATTAGTAACAAATTAACCCTAATTAATAATTTTAAAGTAAATTAAAGATGAGTACAACCGATCAAGCGATTAAATTACCACCAGGTGTAAGATTACCGCACAGCAGTGTTAAGGTAAAAGAACTTAAAAATGCAGAAATAGCATTCGATTTTAAAACTACAACAACACAACCTTTACAGCCTTTGCTACAAGCAAAATACGATGATGGTGCCTTATTAATCAGTGCTATTATTTTTATAGCTGAGAAAGAGGACGTAGATCCAGAGAGTATATTTGTAACCTGTCAACCTGTAATTTCAGGGGCTGGACTACCGCAATTAGACTTGTTTATTGTGTACAATGCGGAAGAAATTCGTGCTAGAAAATTTCAAGGCTACCGGGTAGATATTACTATTGACAATCCGCCTGAAAATTTAGAACAAATTGAAGCCTTTTTATGGGATGAGGACCCTGTGACGTCTCGAGGGACTGTGACTAGTCCAGTGGGAAGATAATATTTAGTATAATACAAAGCCATATAGTTTTAATATATGGCTTTTTATATTCTTCTATTGAAGAAAATCAAAAAAGGCAATGAAAAGAAATTATTTATTTTTTTTATTTTTTTTTATTTTTTTTTGTATCAGTTATAACTCGCAAGAAGGGTTTAAAGAAAGTTTTTTGGATTCAGTTCTCATTCAAAAAAAATATAGATTTAAGTCTAAAATCTTTGAGCAATCTTTATCTTTTTTTATAGAAAAACAATGGGATTCTGTGTTAGTTTTTAGTGCAAAACGATCCAGTATTTCAGAAACAGAGGTTAAGGATTATTTTCATTACATCAGAGGCTTTAGTTTTAAACAAAAAAAACTTTCAAAAGAATCTCAAAAAGAGTTTCGGAAGATATCTTCTGAGTTTGAGTTTAATGAATTAGTAAAAATGCATTTAGGATATTTAGCATTAGAATTGGGTATGTATGACGAGTCAATACTCAATTATAGACAACTCTTGAATTTGTCAAATGATAAATATAAATATATAAGTAGAAGTGATGTTTTAACCAATTTAGGTTTATGCTATTTACATATAAAAGAATATTCTGAAGCGGAATTTTATTTAAAGCAATATCTGGAATTAAAAAAGAAAATAAAAGATACTTTTAATATTATAAAAGCTAACACTAATTTAGCTAACCTATATTATAATCAATATAAAGATGATATAGCGATTCCTTATTTTCAAAGAGCTTACAAATTATCTAAAATCACCAACGGTTTTCAAAACAAACGAGATGCCGCTTTAAATATGGCCGTAGTCGAAGAAAACCTTAAAAACTACAAAAAAGCCTTAGCTTATCGTAAAGAAGCCGAACAATGGAAAGACTCCCTAAACAATCAAAATAAAATTTATGAGGTGGCCCAGTTAGAAAAGCAATTTGCGGTCAAGCAAAAGCAACAAGAAGTCGATTTATTACACGTTGAAAATAAGGCAAAAGAGGTAGAGCGTAATGGGCTGTTATATTCTGCGTTGACTCTGCTTATCCTATTGTGTGTCACGTTTTACTTCTACAAGGAAAAAAATAAAACGAATAAAATCATCGTGGCCCAAAAAGAGCGTTTAAACGAATTGAATGCCTCTAAAGATAAGTTGTTTTCTATAGTGAGCCATGATTTAAGAGCTTCCGTGAATGCTTTAAAGACGAGTAATGTAAAACTTGTAGATAATCTAGAAGCGAAGAACCTAGATGCCTTGGACGAGCTGTTGCAACGCAATAGTGGTATTGTTAATGGGGCGTATAATTTACTAGACAATTTATTGCACTGGGCCTTATTACAGACCAAACAGTCTTATTTTTATATAGAACCTCTACGCTTATTTTACATCGTGCAGCAGGTTGCTTATAATTACCAGCCTATTATAGAAGACAAGGGCTTTGTATTTCACAATGCGGTGGATAAAACTGCTAGAGTTAACGCCGACCAAGAGTCTTTAAAAATTATACTGCGAAATCTGTTGGATAATGCCATCAAATTCTCCAATGCTGGAGGGCAGATCAAAATTTACACGACAACAGATCAAAATTTTTGTAATTTAATTGTAGAAGATACAGGGGTAGGCATGGGAGAAGCCACTATAACAACGCTTTTAAGCGAGAGCCCTGCTCTAGCTAAAAAAGAACATGAGGCTATTACTGGTACAGGACTAGGGATACAGCTCTGTAAATCCTATGTAAAAAAGAATAAAGGGGTGTTTTCTATAGAAAGTACATTAGGAAAAGGTACGAAAATGATCGTATCTTTACCCAAAACCACCTAGATGCATCAAATTAATGTACTCGTTATAGAGGATCAACCCGAAGAAAGTGCCCCATTATTAAAAACACTTCAAGCAAATGCTTATAACGTTGTTGGTGTGGCCACAAGTTTTAAAGCTGCTTTAGAATTGTTTCACAATACCTCGGTAGATATTGCCATTATTGATATTTTTTTAAATGGCAATCCAGACGGTATCGCTTTTGCAGAAGCTATTAATGCAACACCGCAGCTGGCTAAACCTTTTGTGTTTTTAACAAGCTCTACAGATAGGGCGTTGTTTGAAAGAGCTAAGCTTACACAACCATTTAGTTACCTTATGAAACCGTTTAATGAACTAGAACTGCTGTATGCTTTAGAAGTTGCTCTTGAAAAATTTTATGAGCAGCCAGATGTGTTTTTAGGAGATGCAGAGGATACTATTATTAGTAAAGAGTATTTGTTTATTAAAAAAGGAAAAGCACTTAAAAAGGTGTTTACTAAGGATATTATTTATATAGAAGTTGAAGAGAAGTATTGTAATATTATTACAGCGCATGAAAAGTTTGTTATTTTAATTTCTCTTACCAAAATACTTAAACTATTAAACGATACTGTGTTTTGCAGAACGCATCGCAATTTTATAGTGAATACTGAAAAAATAGTAGAAATAGTACCCAGTGATAATCTTATTCTACTTACGGGGCAGCACAAAGCAACATTAAGTGAAACGTATAAAGATTTTTTAAAGCGTTTTAGAATGTTAAAGTAGAGGTATTCTAGTGTTTTGAGTGTTGCGTCTTATCGTAACTTAGTAAATTCAGTGCTTTTTTATAATGTATTAGGCAGTGATGCCATGGGTTATGGAAGCGATATCCTATTTCATGCCTTAATTTTTCTGTTTTATGCCTATTGTTTTCTACAAGGCATGCTGTTATGCTAATTTAGTGTTGTGTTAATAGCAAAACATCAAAGTATGTTTTCAAAAAGAAAAAGGGATCGTAAATCTACTCGAAAAATGGAACGAACAGAAAAAAACAAAATAGACTATTTTATTTATTTTTTGATGCTAGCTGTAGTTATACAACTATGCCTATTGGTGTACAGAATTATTGTCGTGACAGCTACGTAATCTATTCTTAGGAGAATAAATCTAGCCTCAAAAAAGTGGAAAGAAACATTTGTAACCAACCCTATTTTAACAGATGTGACGTTTGGAAACGCTCTAAGGGAAGCTATTCTAAATGTATAATGAAAAAGACTGCCAATGAGGGCAGTCTTTTTTGCTGTTAATTATTTTAGTCTTAAAAGCATCTTAATAGCAAATTCTAGTCTTGAATCGCTTTACCCAGATTTTCTAATGGATAATTTGGGTTTAATGTGCGTTTAATTTCCTTTATGCGTTATAGGCTAAAACGGAATAAGCTCTTAATTTTAGCCTTTTATAACAGTGTGCAAATGCACAATTTAATTTTGAAGTGTAGTCATGACTTCGTAAATTAATTGTCCACGATTAATTTAAATCCCTTGTTGTGCACGTTTAAAATTTTTACGTTGTCATCTGGTTTAAGATATTTGCGTAATTTTGCGATATAAACATCCATACTTCTACCAGCAAAATAATCGTCGGTATGCCATATTTTATTTAAAGCCAATTCTCTTGGCATTAAATTGTTTTTGTATAGAGCTAATAAACGCAGTAAAGCATTTTCTTTAGGGGATAATCGTGTTGGTATTTTGTCACCAAAATGTAAAGATCTTATTTTAGAATTTAAATAAAAACTACCAATGTTAAATTCAAATTGTTTAGAATAAGAAATACTTCTTTTTGTTTTAGTTTTCATAATTGTGTTTGTTTTTTAAATTAGTCTCAGCGATTTTTAACAATAAAACCTCATATGCAATTACTATTTATAGCTATTAATTAGTTATATACACATCCTATATTTTTAGTGTAATACCAATTACTAGGATTAGAGTTTTTAATGTTATTAGTTTTATGTTTTAGTCATTTAGATATGTTTCTAATTTTAGCCTCTAAATCTTCGATTGTTAATTCTATGTTTATGTCTATAAACATTCGTGTGTTTAAATACAAATAAGATGACATAAGTCGTATTTCCTGAATAGTGTTCCATAGCACCTGTCTATCAGGATATTTAAAAACGTTTCACTTTTATAACACGGATTTGTTACGGTATATACTTTTGCATTTAGCGCTAAGCATATGTGGCGTGTTTTTAAAAGTTAAGCATTACTGTTTATAGTGTAGAAATATATAATACGCTTATGGTTTTTGTTTTAAAAATATTTCAAATTGAAACAAAAAAAAGAGCCTTTAGGCAAGTGTGTTTGTTTCGTAGGTGAAAGCCCCTTTTTTTTAGGTGAATAAAAATTAAGCGTACTTTTATATAGAACTTAAAAACACGTAAAATCCTACATTTTGTAAATAAATAACCATTTTAGTACGTATAGTGAGGTAAAGAGAAGTCTTGTTTTAGGGGATTTTAGAGTGTTTTTTTAAAACAAAGCTGTTAATAAGCGGTATACAGTTGCTAGGTAATTCCTTACAACTTAAAACTAATGAGAAATTTAACATTTAAGTATGCAATGGCGCAAACATACAGCACAAAAAAAACGGCTTCTAAGAAACCGTTTTTTGTGATACATAGCAATATCGTATTAAAGGATAGATATACCTTATATTTTATATTAATGTTTAAAATGACGTGTTCCCGTCATAACCATGGCCACATCATTAGCATTACAATAGTCAATACTTAGTTGGTCTTTTATAGAGCCACCTGGTTGGATAACGGCTGCAATACCAGCTTTGTTAGCAATTTCAACACAATCAGGAAAAGGAAAAAATGCATCACTCGCCATTACAGCACCATTTAAATCGAAATTAAAAGAGCCTGCTTTATGTATAGCTTGTTGTAAGGCGTCTACGCGGCTAGTTTGTCCTGTGCCACTGGCACATAATTGCTTGTTTTTTGTTAACACAATGGTATTAGATTTCGTGTGTTTACAAATTTTAGAAGCAAATAATAAATCCTCTATTTGAGTAGCAGTAGCTTTGGTGTTTGTTACAGCCTTTAAAACATCGGCAGTATCTGTTATTGTATTTCTATCTTGCATTAAAACGCCATTTAAACAGCTGCGTACATTTGTTTTTGGCAATTCTATATCGTGAATTTTTAATAAAATTCTATTTTTCTTTCCTTTTAACAGTGTTAATGCGTCGTCTGCAAATGAAGGCGCGATGACAACTTCACAAAATAGCTTGTGAATTTCTTCTGCTGTAGCCAAGTCTATCTCAATATTACTAATAAGGACACCTCCAAAAGCCGAGACAGGATCTCCAGCCAAAGCATCAACATAAGCTTGGTGAAGCGTATCACGTTGTGCTAAACCACAAGCATTGTTGTGTTTTAATATGGCAAAGGTAGGAGCTTCGTTTTTAAACTCTAACATTAAGTTTACCGCAGCATCTACATCTAAAAGGTTATTGTAGCTTAATTCTTTGCCGTGCAATTTGGTAAATAATTCATCAAAATCGCCAAAAAACACCCCTTTTTGATGTGGATTTTCGCCATAGCGTAACGCTTTGCCTTTTTGTTCACTTAACTTTAAAACAGTTTCTTCATTATTTTGATTAAAGTAATTAAAGATAGCCGAGTCGTAATGCGATGAGACATTGAATGCTTTTGCCGCAAAACGCTTTCTGTCTTCTTCAGAAATACTGCCATTATTTGCAGAGATGAGGTCTAAAAATTCTGCGTAATCATTTACAGAAGAGACGCAAATCACATCAGCATAGTTTTTAGCCGCAGCACGAATTAAAGAAATACCACCAATATCGATTTTTTCGATAATATCTTGGTGATTAGCACCAGAGGCAACCGTTTTTTCAAAAGGGTATAAATCTACAAGTACCACGTCAATTTGCGGGATTTCATATTCTGCTAATTCTGCAACATCACCATCATGGCTCTGTCTGTTAAGAATACCTCCAAATACTTTGGGGTGTAATGTTTTAACACGGCCACCTAAAATTGAAGGGTAAGACGTAACGTCCTCTACAGGAACAACATTTATGCCTAGATCATTGATGAATTTTTCTGTTCCACCAGTAGAATATATGGTAACACCTTGTTTGTCTAACTCTCTAACAATAGGCTCTAAACCGTCTTTGCTAAACACAGAGATTAATGCCGATTTGATGGTTTTTTCGTTGCTCATCTTTTAAATGTTGTTTTTAAACTTCCGTAATTAAGAAGTGATGTTATTGTTTATCAAGAGGTTATCCTCTTCGGTTTTAAAATATTTGCAAAAGTAGCTATTTCATAAATAAATGCAACTTAGAATGGTTTTAAAAAAATAGATTTTTTTAACGAAATAACAGATTTGTTAACAAGCTAATCGGGATAGCATAAGAATTTTGGTGAACCTATTTTAAAAACTTAATTTGTACCAGAAAACTAAAATACTTCAAAGAAGCGTCTAGGAATTACAATTAAAAGCGAATGGCATAGTGAGAGCTCTTTTTATAAAATTTAAACCTGTTATAAGATTTATAATAACATTTTTAGTGGTCTATTTTATTTTGGCCATGTGTTATAAGTTTTATTTAGAATATTCTAAAAAAGGTGTGTTTTATCCCGATTATTTAACTCATCTGGTGGCGCATCAAAGTAAAACTATTCTTAATGTGCTAGGATATAGCGCCCAAGTGCTACCGCATCCTAATGAACCCTCTTTAAAATTAATTTTAAACGGCACTTACTTGGCGCGTGTTGTAGAAGGCTGTAATGGTATTAGTGTTATTGTGTTGTTTATTGCTTTTATTGCAGCATTTTCTGCTCGGTTAAAAACGACTCTGCTCTATGTGTTAGGGGGTAGTGCTTTGATATATACGGTTAATCTATTACGTATTGTAGCCCTATCAGTAGGATTGTTCCATTACCCTAAATTCGAATCTATTTTACATACCGTTATTTTTCCTGCCATTATTTACGGGATGGTTTTCGTATTGTGGATCATCTGGGTGAATCGATTTTCTAAATTAAAACAACCTCATGTCTAAGTCTATCACATATCTGTTAATTGCCCTATTGCTTGTGCTGCTTGTTTTAATTCGTTTTTACGAAGACAATTTATTTTACGACCCTTACCTTACATTTTTTCAAAACGATTACCTTTATGTAGATAGCCCCAGGCGAGAGCTTACAAAATTAGTCGCTTTTACAGTATTGCGGTTTATTTTAAATACCCTGATTTCTTTAGCTTTGTTATATGTGGTGTTTAAAGATATGAGCATTGTGAAATTTTCTGTAGTGTTATATGGCATTTCATTTGTCATTTTAATTAGCTTGTACCTGTATTTCGTGATTCGCCCCAGACAAGAAGATTATTATTTCTTTTTTAATATTAGGCGCTTTCTAATTCAACCGATACTATTAATTCTCTTAGGACCTGCATTTTATTATTACAAATTGAAAGCGAAAAAAGAGGGGTAAAGGCTCTAAAGTTACGGTGGTTTACTTTTTAGATGAGAAGTTGTGTGCAAAAAAGGTTAATCTTTTTAAAAGTAAAATGTTAGCATTTCTATTTTTTGT
Organism: uncultured Hyunsoonleella sp.; assembly: GCA_964562415.1. Lineage (GTDB taxonomy): Bacteria > Bacteroidota > Bacteroidia > Flavobacteriales > Flavobacteriaceae > Jejuia. The sequence continues at coordinate 17,165 of CAZLTR010000042.1, forward strand.
AATTTTGCCTCTGTGAAACATCATATGCGATATAAAGTATTTTCTGTAGGTTTAGCACTCATAGTGTTATGCTCTACATTATCTTTTACTATAGAAAAGCATTATTGTGGAGGTATTTTGGTAGAGGTATCCATGTTTGCCGAATCAGTGAAATGTGGTATGCATGGGCAAGCCACGTTTGAAAAACCTCCATGTTGTAAAGACGAAATAGCTGTTGTACAAGGGCAAGATACCTTGCAGCTGTCCGTTTTAAAGACGCTTAAATTCTATAAGTATCCTATAACCTTAGCTAGCATACCCTACTTTAGTTTATCGGTTCTACCCCAATTAGAGCGTTTTGTGTGTTTTCAGGCTCATGCTCCACCCACTACAACACCTAATATTCAAATACGAGATCAGGTTTTTTTAATTTGATGGTGATTCTATGACTACAGCGTTAGAACTCAAATGTTCTTTTGTAGTGTTTTAAACATAGCAATACCATTTTAAATTTAAACAAACTTTCTATGGAATTTAGATATAAAGTTACAGGAATGACTTGTAACGGCTGCCGTGCAACGGTAGAAGCAAAATTAAACAACCTACCACAGGTGGAACATGCACGCGTTAATTTAGAGACGTTAGAAACTGTTATTAGTGCCAAACAAGAGGTAGAAATTCTAGTATTACAACAAGCGTTACCTCCAAAGTATAAGATCACAAAAACGCCAATAGAGGCACCGTTTATAGAGACTTCTACTGTTTTGAAATCAGATACCCAACGTCTCTTCCCTTTAATTCTAGTATTTACATACATTACAATAGCCGCGGTAGCATTACACATAAAATCTTGGGATGCCTCTAATTTTATGTTAGATTTTATGGGGTTATTTTATATTGTATTTAGTTTTTTCAAATTACTAGATCTCAAGGGATTTACAACATCATTTCGAATGTACGATCCTTTAGCGCGTTCCTTGCCTGTTTATGCCTATGTTTATCCTTTTATAGAGGTCGCATTGGGGGTGTTTTTTTTAATGCGTTTTCAAATTACGATAGCTTTAGTTGTCACATTAATCATTTTGGGAATTACAACTGTAGGTGTTACCAAAGCACTTATCCAGAAAAGAGAGATTCAATGTGCTTGCTTAGGAACGGCTTTAAATTTACCAATGACTACCGCTACGTTTATCGAAAATAGTATCATGATTGTAATGGCGCTTATCATGTTAGGCACCATGTAGGTTTAAAAGCAATTTTAATTTTAAAAAATTACAATCGTGAAACAATTGATATATATCATAATGACGTTGCCGTTCGCTGTAGTGGGGCAAGACTATCTATCGGGAAAGGTTATAGAGGCTAATGTAAGCTCCCAAGCTCCAGAAATAGAAGGTGCAAATGTGTATTGGCTCCATACAACAGTGGGCACTACTACAGATAGTAGTGGGGTTTTTAAAATTCCTTATAAGGCAGATTATAAAAAACTAGTGGTTAGTTATGTTGGGTATCGCACAGACACCTTATCTGTAGCTGGTCCAGAATTTTTAATCCATAAATTACAACCCACAGATGCTTTAGATGCTGTGCTTGTCAAATCGAGAACACAAACAACACGGAGGTCTTATGTGACGGCTCAAAATGAGCTTGTAGTTAGTCGTGCGGAATTGTTAAAAGCGGCATGCTGCAACCTTTCAGAGAGTTTTGAAACCAACCCTTCTATAGATGTGAATTTTGCAGATGCCATATCTGGAACACGTCAAATACGCATGCTGGGTTTAACGAGCCCTTACAGTTTAATTACCACAGAGAATAT
>CAZLTR010000042.1:18969-19342 GCA_964562415.1 uncultured Hyunsoonleella sp.
ACGTGGTGCTGCACAAGCTTATGGTTTAAGTTTTATTCCAGGAACCTGGGTAGAAAGTATCCAAATTACAAAAGGTGCGGGTAGCGTCGTGAATGGGTTTGAAAGTATTGCAGGACAAATTAATGCAGAATTGGTAAAACCATTAACCGACGTACCACTTTACGTGAATGTTTACACCGCATCCAGCGAACGCATGGAGTTGAATACACATTGGAATAAAAAGGTGAGTAATGCATGGCATACGGGATTATATGTTCACGGTAACCGGCATAACAGAAGGCATGACAATAATAGAGATGGCTTTTTGGACATGCCAAGGTTTCATCAAATAAATGTGATGAACCGTTGGCAATATACCAATGCCACCCAAGGT
>CAZLTR010000043.1:0-19209 GCA_964562415.1 uncultured Hyunsoonleella sp.
ACTTTACGTTGGGCTGTTTTTACAGAACCTGTTAGTAAGGCGATAGTAATACCTAGTTGCTCACACCATTCTTTCAGTCCCGTATAGTGCTGCGTGGCTAAAATTTCGGTAGGCGCCATTAAACAAGCTTGAAACGCATTGTCTAAAGCCATAAGCATAGACATAAAACCCACAATGGTTTTTCCAGATCCTACATCACCTTGGAGCAGGCGGTTCATTTGTGCTTTACTGCCTAGATCAGCTCGTATTTCTTTTAAAACTCGTTTTTGAGCATTGGTTAAATCAAAAGGCAAATGCGTTGTAAAAAAACTATTAAAATAGGTGCCCACTTTATCAAAATGGAGGCCTTTTATTTTTGACTTATGAATTAAATTTTTGATAATAAGTTGCAATTGAATGTAGAACAACTCTTCAAATTTTAAACGAAACTGTGCCTTTGCAAGCAACTCTTGACTTTTAGGAAAATGAATATTTAATAAAGCCTCATTTTTAGGAATCAGTTTTAATTCCGATAGAATGGGAGCAGACAACGTTTCTACAAATTGTCCTTTGGACTCTAAAAATAAATGCTGAATTATTTTACCTATCAGTCGGTTACTAATGCCCTTATTCGTTAGTTTCTCTGTAGAAGGGTAAAGCGGTAAAATTCCAGAACTTAAACCCGTTTTATGCTCTTCCATCGTTTCAACATCAGGATGTGCAATATTGCACTTGCTGCCAAACCAATTGGTTTTTCCAAAGACCACGTAAGGCACATTAAGTTCTAAACGCTCTTTAATCCATTTTTGACCTCTAAACCAAACCAGTTCTATAGTACCTGTATCGTCTTGAAATGTGGCTACCAAACGTTTGCCACGTTTTTGAGCGACTTCTTTAAAACTTTTAATCTTTCCTATAATTTGTACATCTGCACTATTGTGTTGCAACTGGCTAATTTTATAGTACTGTGTGCGGTCTATATAGCGGTTAGGAAATAAATTAATAAGGTCTTGATATGTATGTATGCCCAACTCTTTTCGCAGCAATTCACCACGATGTGGGCCAACACCCTTTAAGTATTCTATAGGAGTTTGTAAGTTCACAGACATGAGGCGAATTTAAGGAAAACCGATAAAATTTATGCAGTATGCATTTAATATAAATTTTTTGTTTATTTGTCTAATTCAATACTTAAATTTGACGTTTTTAACGCATAACGCATTTTGTAATGAAAAAACTTAACGAGTTTATTTGGGAAACACATGGTATTCATGCTGGTACAGAACAGGACCATGTAAAACATGGTATTGATAAATTAGAAGATATTGTAGATAAGGCTATCGAAGCTGGTAACCCTAGTATTACATTTATCATTCATTCCCCCAGACTCACAAGTTTTCGCTATACTGCAGAGCGTGAAACGAATGTAAAGTTTATTCGTGGTAACAAGTCGTATTTAAACTACCCCAAACGTATTGCAAACTTACGTTTAAAATATGAAGGTAAAATTAATATTAAATTTGGTGTTGAATTAGAGTGGATGGGGCCAGATTTAGGGTTGCAATGGAGCCGTTCTAAAATATTTCAAGCAGAAGATGCCGATTATGTAATTGGTTCTGTGCATTTTGCACCAGAAGGTTTACCGTATGATGGCTCTAAAGAAGAAGCTCAAGAATTATTGAAATTACGCGGAAGTTTAGAGGCGTATTGGGATGGGTATTTCAATGAAATGATTCAAATGATAGAGAGTTTTGGCGATATGATTCAGATTATTGGTCATATCGATTTGCCTAAGCTTAATGTAGATATGCCTGAGGCTTTAGTGAATTTCGAAACCAGTTCACATCCTTTAGCCAATAAATTTAGAACGCTTTTAGAATTAATTGCCGATAGAAATTTATCGCTAGATGTGAATATGGCAGGTAAATTTAAAGGCGTAGGTGTATATCCAACACAAAACATCTTAAAACGTGCTAACGAATTACAAATTCCTGTTTGTGTAGGAACAGATACCCACCATGTGCGTTATTACGGCTTAAATTATAAAGAAAGTTTAGAGTACATTCAAGAAGCAGGGTACGAGAGTTATGTGAGCTATTCTAAGCTTATTCCAGAGAACCGTACCATATACGATGATCATGATTTAAAAGTAAAATACACGGTTTTAAATAAAGGTATAGAGCTGCTCAACCAACGTTTAGACGATGACCAACGTCGTATTATCCCCGATTTTTCTTTTGGAGGTTCATTCTCAGAGTTTGTAGATTTGTATAGAAATGCCACAGGAATGGGCGATTACAATGCCATACGTATTCGTAAGTGGGGCAAATCGATTACGGTAACCAATGAGATTCCTAAAAATACTAAAAAGATTGTAAACGGTTTATTCTCTGAGCATTTAGACCAACCAGGTGTTATATCTTCATTGTTTAATACACTAGCTTCTGAAGGTATAAACGTAGAGACTGCACGTTTAAAATCTAATAATGACGGCACTGCAGTGGCATTTTTGTCTATAGATAAGAACAACGGCAGTGTAGGAAGTGCTATAGATTTTATTAAAGGTACCGATGGGGGCACCTTTAAAGCGCTTACTTATAAGGAAGATGCTGTATTACCTAATTATAACAGTGAGGGTGTCTATTTATTAGAAATGGATGGGGTACGTTTAAATTTAGCTTTAAATAAAAAAGTGATTTTAACCAAGCATCATAATGCGCCTGGTGTATTGCTTATTTTGTTATCTGCCTTAGCCTCTAAAAATATCAACATTAAAGATTTACGTTTAGGACATCTTAACAATATGGGGTATTCGGCTATTGCTGTAAATGGCGATAGTAATGTAATACGAGGACTTTTAACAAAACTAGGAGAGCAATATTATGAAGCTAATTTGATTGAGTTTCATAGTTTCTAAATTCTATAAAAAAGCCTCTAAGTCTAAAACTAAGAGGCTTTTTTTTAAATAGGGTTCATTATTTGATTAGTAATTTATTTATATAGGATTTGTTTTGGCTGTCGGTAACTTTAATTGTATAAAGACCTGCTGCAAATAGGTTACTTATAGAAAGTTGTATGCGATCTTTCTCTGTACTCGTAGTATAAATAATTTTGCCGAAAAGATCAATAATTTCAATTTTAGCCTTTGTGATGCCTTTCAAATCTATATTAAATACATCATTCGAAGGATTAGGGTACACAATAACCTCTTTTGTGTTTTGTGTATCAATGGTTGTTTTTTCCTTAGCAGATCTTCTATTTTTATCAGTCGGACGCGTATTTCTAAGATTACGTACAGCAGCTTTATAGTTATCATAGATTTTTAATTTGTTAATCCATGTGGTAATTGTATAATTACAAGCGTTTTTATTGTAAACACCCCATTTTGGATATACAGAATCGTCTTGAATGTTTTGATCTGGGGCATCATCAGTTTTAAGCGTTATACTTTTACCCGAACCGTTTGGACCATTTAAGGTTTGTAGCGTGCCATTTATCCAAAGTTGAACTTTGCCAGCACCTTTTCCGCTTTCATTTGCGCCGCGTTGAATTCGCAATACAATATCTACCCACTGATTTTCAGATACTGAGATAGATTTTAAGACGCTACGTCTACTGGAAGGAAATTTTCTTCCATTCTTTCGTTTTGTACATTCACTCCAATTATCAATGCGGTTATTAATTTTACATGGCGCAAAATAATTTAGTAGTAGTGTCCCTTTTTTATAGGTCATCGCTAAAGGATAGTTTTGACTACCTCCTGCGGAATCATTTCCTACGCCAGTTGTTTTCCATTGGAATACGGTGATTTCGCTGTCATTAAAGTTTGATTCCTTTACATTTACACGCCATCTCCAAGAATAATAATAGTTTTTATTTTTTTTGTGTACAAAATTTTGAGAATTCCCTGTTGTTCTCGAAAATTCTGTTCTCTGGACATTCTTAGGGTTTGTAATTTTCCAAGATTTTCCAGATACGCCATCAATATTTGAAGGACGTTCAAGTTTGCCTTTTCTAGAGGAACCGCTACAGGATTGATTTTGAAACAGTTTCACATATTTTCTGGCTGCTTTTACACTATTACTTTCAGTAACATTAGGGTCTGCATGCCATACTTGTGCATGTACGCCAGTAGAAATTCCAAAGACAGTTAAAAGGAATGTTAATAATCTTAAAAAAATAGTTTTCATAATAAATAGTTTAGTGAAGTCATTTATGTAATACAAACTCCTTCTGGTTGTAAGTTTTATTACAAATTAAGGAATAAGCAGGAGTTTGAATTTTTAAATAAAAAAAATAACTTTTTTAGATATTTAATAATTCACTTTTTTTCACACCTTCTATTGGTGTTAAAATTCTATTATTTAGGATTTTATGCGTTTTGTTTGAAATGTTTTAACAAGGCATCGTTCCTTTTTGAGTTTTAAGATCATCATAGCGATAGGCTACATATATTTAAAATTAGTTATGTGTATATTTACAAATTAGTTGAATCTTATTCGAACATTTATTATGTTAAAATATAAGTCAAGCTACATGTGTTTAATAGCATCAATTTTTGATAGCTTTACTGTTATGAAGCAACTTTTTCTTTTTTTTTATTTATGCATTAGCGTTTCATTTGCTCAGCAAACATTGGCTGTCGATTTTATAACGTGTAGTTCTAAAATACGTTTTCAACCAAATGATAAAAAGGTTATTGGAATTGTAAATTATCATTTTAAAATCTTGAAGTCTGTAGATTCAATATATCTGGATGCAAAACATATGACTTTCAATAGTTTTTCTTTAAATGGTAAAAGCCTAAATTACCGTAACGACGGTAAAAGACTTTGGCTTAAGGCTTCTTTCAAAAAGGGACAATCTTATTCTGTAGCTTTTAATTATGAAACACTTCCTAAAAAAGCACTTTATTTTATAAAAAAAGATAATGATTATCAAATTTGGACACAGGGACAAGGCAAGTATACGAGTAATTGGTTACCGTCTATTGACGATGAAAACGAGAAAATAGAGTTTGATTTGTCCGTTACATTTCACAAAGATTACGAGGTAATTGCCAACGGCAAATTAAAAGGTAAAAAGACAGAGAATGCCTTAGTAACTTGGCATTACGATATGAAAGCACCTATGGCTTCGTATTTGGTAGCTTTAGGCGTTGGGAGGTACCTTAAAAAAACAGTGTTTTCAAAACGGGGAACACCTTTACAAATGTATTATTATCCAGAAGACAGTTTAAAGTTTGAGCCCACATATCGTTATACCAAAGAAGTTTTCGATTTTTTAGAGGATGAAATAGGGGTGAGATACCCTTGGCAAAATTATAAAATGCTGCCTGTAAAAGACTTTTTATATGCGGGGATGGAAAATACAAGTTTAAATATTTTTTCAGACACCTTTGTTGTAGACAGTATAGCCTTTAACGATAGAAATTTTGTGAATATTAACGCGCATGAATTGGCGCACCAATGGTTTGGAGATTTAGTTACGGCAACCTCTGGTACCCACCATTGGTTGCAAGAAGGCTTTGCTACTTATTATGCATTACTAGCAGAACAAGAGTTGTTTGGAACCGACTACTATAACTGGCGTCTTTATGAGTACGCACAACAATTAAAAGCCCAAGACGAAGCTGGTGCCAGTACCTCGCTTTTAAATCCTAAATCTAGCAGCATTACCTTTTACAAAAAAGGCGCTTGGGTACTTCATGCCTTACGCGTTAAAGTGGGGGATAACGCGTTTCAAAAAGGCGTTAAGGCTTATCTTAAAAAATATCAATTTACCAATGTAACGACAGAAAATTTTATTTCTGAAATGGAAAAAGCCAGTGGTGAAAATTTACAGGATTTTTGTAAAATGTGGCTAGAAGATAAAGCACTGTATTATGAGGTTATGGAGGCGCTTTTGAAGATGAATAGCCCGTCTATTCTAACAGAATATTTATCTACATTACCTATTGAAAATAAGTATGCTATAGATTGTAAAGGTAAAGAAGCGGCCTGTAAAACAATTTTAATAGGAGCCAAAGACGATCGCTTAAAAGCTCATATTATTAAGCAGTTAGGAAATACGTTAACCCTAACAACTTTCCCTAAAGATGGCTTAAAAAGTCGTCAAGCGGCTGCGGTAGCGCTTACTGAAATACCCGACACCTTAAAAGCAGACTATGAATCCCTTTTAAATGATGCGTCCTATACCACTATTGAAACAGCTTTAATAACCTTATGGCGTAATTTTCCAGAGGACAGATTTAACTATTTAGACCAAACCAAGTCTATAGAGGGCTTTGCCACAAAAAATATACGTAGCCTATGGCTGGCTTTAGCTTTAATAACCGAAGGCTATGCAGATGCAAAACAACAACAAGATTATTTAGAGGAACTAACGGCGTATACAAGTCCGAAATACGGTTTTGAAGTCCGCCAGAATGCATTTCAATTTTTAAGTCATATTCAAGCCTGTCATTTAAAATGTAAGGCTCATCTAAAAGAAGCTACTAAACATCATAATTGGCGGTTTCGAAAATTTGCGAATGCGTTATTAAAAGAAGAGAAATAGAGGTGTTATGTTAGTATTCCCTATATTTACTTATTAAAAATTATATGAGAGCTCTAGTTATATCAGGAGGAGGAAGTAAAGGGGCCTATGCAGGCGGTGTTGCTCAGCATCTTATGGAGGTGCAAAAACGCAGTTACGACTTGTTTTTGGGTACGTCTACAGGAAGCTTATTAGTACCTCATTTGGCGGCTGGAGAGATCGAAAGAATTCATCATGCTTATACTAATGTAAGGCAAAGTGATATTTTTAGTTTGAATCCTTTTATACTTAGAAAAAAAGGCGATCGTGAGTATGTCTCAATAGATTTTATTAATGTATTATGGCAGTTTATTAAAAGAAAGCGCACATTTGGCGAAAGCAAGTCACTTAAGCGTCATATTAAAAGACATTTTACAAAAGCAGATTACGATCGCATAAGAGCTACTAAGGAAGATGTGGTAATTACGGTTTCTAATTTATCTAGAAATAGAGTAGAGTATAAGTCTATAAATGATTTTAGCTATGACGAGTTTTGCGAGTGGATATGGATTTCTTGTAATTACATACCGTTTATGTCTCTGGTAAAAAAGAATGGTTTCGAATATGCCGATGGTGGCTTAGGGTGTGTCATTCCTATACGAGAAGCGATTTTAAGAGGCGCTACAGAAATTGACGCGATCGTATTAGATTCGGAATCTTTAGAACATAACAAAATACTTGGAAACAACCCCTTTTCGTTAATGATTAATCTGTTTGGACACTTAACAGGGCAATTAGAACGTAATGATATTACAATTGGAAAATTGGCAGCAAAACATAACAATGTACAGCTTAATATTTATTACACCCCTTCTAAATTAACAGAAAACTCATTAATTTTTAATAAAAAATTAATGACGTCTTGGTGGGAACAAGGCTGGGAATATGCCAAGAAAAAATGCCAAGAAGCCAGATCTAATGAGTTGCGATTAGACGATGATTAACATCATACTATTTTAGCATTTGAAATAAATAATAAAGAGCTGTGTTTATATAGACACAGCTCTTTATCCCAAGTGATATACATTAGAGGGTTAAAAGTTACCTCCAATTCCTATTCTCATTTTTTTAATAATTTCTTCAAAATAAAGAATTGACAAAATAATTTTTTCGGTATCTGCATAAGCTACAAATTGATTCATCATTTCACTTTGCGTTTTAAACGCTTCCTTATGAACATCGTGATGCTCTTCCAGCATCTTTAAATTATCTGAATTTTCTCTTATCCCTAGATCTGATAGTGATACGCCTGGTTCATTGGTTAAGGCCATATATGGGAGTACACTACTAATTTCATGAATGCGCTTTATATATAGTTTGAGTAAATCGCCTTTTTTTAATGTCCTTAAATCATCAATAGTGTGAAATTTAGGCGTGTGGACTTTTTTATTAAAGAGTACATTGTTTTGTGCTTGGGTAAATGAAATGTTAGTAAGCACAAATAAAAAGATTAAAAAGGTTAATTGTTTCATTGTTTTGTTTGTGGAGTTTATTTATAGTCTTTGTGATTTTTTACTGCATCATCGCATAACTACCTTTAGTTTCTTTAAGTGTAAATTTAGGGTTTTTGGCATCTAATGGCCGTTCAAATAAATCACCAACACTAGTAAAACTAGTGGTAAACATATTGTTTTTCAAGATCGCATTAGAGGCCGTTGGGTGCGCATTAATGTTTTTATGTTTTGCTATAATGTGCTTGCCATGTATATTACATAAACTACTATCTATATTAAACGAAGATTTAATATCTGTATACGATTCGTAAGAGGCATCAAACTTTGCCACATTAGCAAAACCAGAAATTTTAGAATTTATGAGTTTAAGTTTTGCAAGGTTGTTAGAAGATATAGCAGCGGTTGTGTGTTGGTAGTTTGTATCGTCCGATAGGTTGATTAAAATGGCATTTTTAATAGTAACTGAAGATAAATATTTGTCTGATATCATACCTTTTGTTGTGTCAAAGCCATCAATTTCGATCGTATGTGAGCCGCTCGTATGTGATATAAAGGGGTGTCTAACGGCCATGATATCTGTTAACTCACCATAATAACCTAGGTTCATATCAAAATCATCGTCTTTGGTTTTATAAGAAATCAATTTAGATGCATTAAGGACACCGCCATAAAATTCGAAAGCATCATCAGCAGAATAACTTACCATAATATGATTAACGACAGATTTGGCGCCTAATGCATACAGAGACAATCCATTAATCCGCTCTGCATTGCTCATTTTTTTACCCGCAAATTCAATTCTTAAATAAGACAAACGGGTGGTTTCTTCTTCGAAGTTATCACCACCAAATAGGGCAAAGCGAGGTTCGTAACCCCCTTCAATAAATCCAATTTTAGAAGGTGTATTAACATTAGCGGCTCCTATTATAATAATGCCACCCCAGTCTCCTGGGCGTCTGGAATTTTCAGATTTGTTAGATGTAAATACAATAGGGTAGCCTTTCGTGCCTTCAGCAATTAATTTAGAGCCCTTGGTAACCACCAGACTGGTTGGTGTATTCGTTTCACAACGAACTAAAGTTCCTGGCTCTATAGTTAGTGTAGCACCATTGGTAACATATACATGCCCCGACATTAAATATACAGTATCACTATATAAAACAAGGTCGGTGTCAATAAAATTAGGGATGAGTTTATCATGTGTTGGATAAGAGGCTTTATCTGGATCAAAATTAGTCCAGTTTCTAGTCCAATTTAATGGTGTAGCTGTATTAAACTCAATTTGAGAATACATGGGCAGTGTTAGCAAAAAGCTAATAATTAGGTGTAAGGTAGGTCTCATAATGTTATCAATTTGGGGTTGATTGCAATACTTTGGGTCTAGCAAAGATACAAATAAATAATGTATTTTCCTACACGTCATGTATTTCATAGTCTAAAATAGTACAAATACAGAAGAAAAAATACTTTGGATATGTGAATTTTAGATAAATATAGTGTAATGCATTGATTACTAGATGTTTCGTTTCGTCGATTTTTTGTGATTATTAATAAATGTTAATTTCAAAAAAAACGAATATGTACTAAATTACACCTTTTTTGGTGCGGAGAACACCTTTTTTTTAACCCTAAAATTCAATTTTATCATCGAAAACACTAAATTTTAGCAGACCTAATATTTAACGTAATCTAATTCCATTAGATCATATGTAAAATCTTATAGAATATAATTTTTAAACACGTAAAGAGCTTTAAGATGTTTAAATAAGTGCTTGCTTTTACACGTATTTCTAAGTTAAATACTATTATTGTAATTTCTATATGATTTTTTATGAAGAAGTACTTTTATGTGATTACCATTCAATATTTAGGCTACCGTTTTCATGGTTGGCAAAAACAACCTAACGTAAAAACGTTACACTTAATGGTAGATAGAACTTTAAATTACATTTTAGAAGGGGCTTATTTTAAAACTCTTAGTTCTGGTAGGACAGATGCTATGGTGTCTGCAGAACATGCTGCTTTTGAATTGTTTTTGAAAGCTCCCATTAGTGATGAAATTGCGTTTTTAGAAGCGTTTAATTATAATTTGCCTCAAGACATTAGAGCTTTAGGGATTAGAGAGGTCGATGAAACCTTTAATATTATTAACCACTCTAAAGTAAAAGAATACCAATACTTATTTACTTTTGGCGAAAAGTGCCATCCGTTTTGCGCACCTATAATGACTACCATTTTAGACCCTTTAGATATTGAAGCAATGAAAGTGGGAGCCAAACTGTTTGAAGGTGAGAATTACTTAAAATCGTACTGCTATAAACCTACAGATCAAGGCGTCTATACGCGTACTATTTTAACTTGCGAATTGATAGAAAACACGATATACACAGCGAATTACTTTCCTAAAACGTCGTACATCTTAAGAGTAAGAGGAAAAGGGTTTATGCGCAATCAAATACGCCTTATGATGGGGACTTTAATAGATTTGGGTAAAGGAAAATTAACGTTTCAAGATATTAAGGACAGTTTACAGCCCAATAGTAACGTGAAAATGCATTATATCGCACCAGCATCTGGATTGATTTTAAAGCGTATTGATTTCGAATAGTGTGTTGTCTTAATATAATTAAGTAATTAGGAGAAAATGGTTTTATAAAAATTTTAAAAATAAAAAGATAGCCCCTGACATGTTTTGGCACGCTCAGTTCTATTTTTACACTATTATTCATTTTAAAATAGTACAGATGTCTACAGTACACAAAGCAGCCTTTAAAGTCATTGGTATGAAAATAAGAACGACCAATGCGAACCAACAAGCCACAAAAGATATTCCTAAATTATGGGAAAGGTTTATGACAGAACAAACTGTCGCTAAAATCCCCAATAAAGTAGAAGCCTCTATATTATGTATTTATACCAATTATGAGAAAGACCATACCACACCTTATGATACTATAATAGGCTGTCGTGTGCATAGTTTGGCGTCTATTCCTGAAGGTATGATTGGATTAGAGTTTGAAGGTGGCACCTATCATAAAGTTATTGCCAAAGGCAACTTGTTGGAGGGCGTAGTGTATAATGCATGGAAAGGCATTTGGCATAAAAATTTAAATAGAGCTTATACAGCAGATTTTGAAGTGTATGACGAAAAAGCGCAAGATCCTACGCATGCGGAAGTAGACATTTTTGTAGCCATTCCATAAGTGCTTATGACACTCATAGAACAGTTTTATTTTGATAAGGCAGAACCTGTAAAAAGTTGCCTATTAGCTTTAAAAGCCATCATAATTAACTACCACTCTAAGCTAGAACCAAGGTGGTATTACCGCTTGCCTTGCTTTATGTATCAAGGTCAACTATTTTGTTATTTATGGGTGGATAAACGCACACAATGGCCTTATATTGCTGTAGGGAAAGGCGTGAAGATCGAAGATCCAGACCTTATTCAAGGGAAAAGGACATTTACAAAACTAGTAATGATTAACCCTAATGAGGACCTTCCTTTAGAAGCCATTTACCGTATTTTTGATAAAGCGATGCTGTTATACCCAAAGCCGTAAGTGGTTTCATGGAGTGAATTATAAAATTTAAGCATAGGTCTTAATTTTATATACTGCTTTATTGCGAATAAATGGCACTTTGTAATTTTGGAGGGCTAGCATTTTGACTATAAATTATCGCTGTGACACATGAGGATTGAAGATAAATTCTAAATACGTTTTTAGAAAACCTGTCTTCAAAATTAGAAGCTTCCATAGAAACGAGCCCCTTTAAATCCTTTTTTTGTTATCTTACAGTAAGTTATATATACATCACTAAAAAAACTAAAATGAAGCCTTTTAAAATAGCGTTTTTGTTGTTGCAGTTAACATTTATGTATTGTAAAAGCAACTCTAATCAAAAAACGACGCCTCGCTATTTTAAAGAAACCAAAGCGATTGCAGTTGCCAATACGTTGGTAACATCAAAGGTGACTAAAGACTTAAGTGTAACGGGAACTGAGAATAGGGTTTTTACATCACACATCAATGGTAAATCCTATAAATTACAAATAAACCTACCTTCAAATTACAGGAAGCATCCAACGAAAAACTATCCTGTGTTGTACATTTTAGATGGCCAGTGGGATTTTGTAAGTATGGTTGCAATTTACGGAAGTTTGTATTATGATATGCATGTTCCTGAACTGATAATTGTTGGTGTTACTTACGATGGTATAGAACCCAATTATGAATCTTTACGTGCATCGGATTTAACACCAACAGCTATCCCCGAACTTCCTGGTTCTGGACAAGCAGCAAAATTTGTACAGATTTTTGAACAAGAAATCATGCCCATAATTACAAAAAATTATAGAACTAATAAAAAAGATAACGCGATAGCAGGCACTTCGTTTGCTGGATTGTTTCCGTGTTATGTGCTATTTACAAAGCCTATATTGTTTAATGGCTATATCATTAATAACCCTTCATTGTCTTACGATAATGAGATGATGTTTCAATACGAAACTGCTTTTGCAAAAAAGCATGACAGCTTAAATGTTAGCGCATTTATGGTGAGTGGCGGATTGGATGATGTGGAACGATTTCATAAAATTAAAGCTCAAATTCGTTCTCATGAGTATAAAGGATTGCATCTTAAAAGTTGGATTGCGGAGGGGATGGGCCATTCAGGAAGTAAGTTTGAGGGGTATGCAAAAGGACTTCAATACATCTATAAAAAACGAGGGATAAACTTGTCTCACGAAAAACTAAAGGCATATGTTGGTGATTATGAGGTTGTGCCTGGTCAAAGTTTTCATCTTAGAATTAAAAATGGGCATTTAGTGTTGGACCCTTTTATGGGACGACCAGAAATAGCACTATATGCCTTAGGAGATAATACCTTTTCTACACAAGGCTATGATATTATTTCTCATTTTATAAAAGATGCAAACGGCAAGGTTATCGCTTTAGAAACCGAGGTAAGTAGAGGTAATGTCAGAGTTTTTAAAAAATTATAGGAGCTACATATTAAAATTGCGTGTAATAAATATAATACTGTTAGTCTATTGACGATAACAGGGCATAGCATAAAACGGAGTGTATTGCTTCTTATAAAATATCCAGAATCGTTTCAGGTGGTCGTCCTATCACAGCTTTACCATCTTTAATAACAATAGGACGTTCTATAAGTTTAGGGTGTTCTAGCATTGCAGTAATAATAGCATCATCAGGTAGAGTTTTGCCTTTATAGTTCGATTTCCAAATGGCTTCATTTTTTCTTACTAATGCTAATGGGGGAATACCTAGAAGCTTTAAAATATGCCGCAATTCTGCTTCAGAAGGGACATCGTTTAAGTAATTAACAACTTCAAATTCTACGCCAGCATCTTCAAGAATTTTAAGACCACATCTGGATTTACTGCATCTGTTGTTATGGTATATTTGTATCATTGTATTTTAATATTAAAGGCTTCTAAATCTGTAATAAGCTGTTCTGGTGTTGTAAAATGAATGGCATGAATACCAAGCGCTTTTGCAGCTTTTATATTTGCTATATTATCATCTATAAATAGAGAACGGTTAGGAGTGATGCCCCATCGCTTTATGGCAATGTCAAAAAAATCTTTATGCGGTTTTCTTGTTTTTTCATCACCAGAAACAACTATGTTTTCAAACCATTTTAAAAATTCAAAACGACGCTGTGCAATAGGAAAGGTTTCACTACTCCAATTGGTAAGTGCGACTACTTTGTAATTGGGATGGTTCACAAAATGTTCTAACACTTTAACGGTGCCCTCTATAGCGCCGCCAATCATAGCTTCCCATTGGCCGTAATACATGCGAATATAGGTTTCGTAGTCTGGAAACTGTGCTACGAGATCTTCTGTAGCTTGGGCAATGGGGTAGCCACTGTCTTGGTTTTCATTCCAAGCCATCGTACAAATAGTCTCTAGAAACCATTTTGTTTTTTGTGCATCCCCATTAAAAGCATCTAAAAAAACATACTCAGGATTCCAATCGATTAAAACACCGCCAAGGTCAAAAATAATAGTATCTATTGTATTCATAAGGTATTGGGGTCTTCAACGGTTTGTCCCATCATCATAAGATAAGCCTTTAAGAAGGCGTCTATACCGCCATTCATTACAGCATCTACATTTCCGGTTTCATGTCCGCTTCTAACATCTTTTACAAGCTTATAGGGGTGCATGACATAATTTCGTATTTGGCTTCCCCATTCAATCTTCATTTTTCCAGCTTCAATGTCTTCACGCTGTGCTAATTGCTTTTGCAACTCAATTTCATACAGTTGCGACTTCAACATTTGCATAGCTCTAGACCTGTTGTCATGTTGCGATCGGGTTTCCGAACATGAAATTTGAATGCCTGTAGGTTTGTGTGTCAACTGTACTTTAGTTTCTACTTTATTTACATTTTGTCCACCAGCACCACTAGAGCGGGCTGTGGTAATCTCGATATCTGCAGGGTTAATTTCAATTTCGATAGTGTCATCTACCAATGGATATACATACACCGAAGCAAAACTGGTATGGCGTTTAGCATTACTGTCAAACGGAGAAATACGAACCAAACGATGCACACCATTTTCTCCTTTTAGCCATCCAAAAGCATAATCGCCTTCAATTTCTAAAGTTACTGTTTTAATACCTGCAACATCGCCTTCTTGAAAGTTGAGTTCTGTAATTTTAAATCCGCTTTTTTCTGGCCCAGTCGCAACTCTCTGTGCCACCAGCACCTGCTGTAATTTGTAATACAGCACTTAAACCATCGCCTTCTTCCGAAAGCATGTTTCTAAACTCTACATCTTCCAATAGACTGGTTGCCTCTTTATAGCTGCTTTCCAGCTCGTCTGCCGTAGCTTCGCCTTCTTTAGAGAATTCGTAAAGGACTTCTAAATCTTCTAGTTGCGATTTAAGAGTGTTGTAATCTTTCACCCATTTCTTCTTCACCCGAAGCGATTTCATCACGGCTTCAGCAGCCTTGGGGTCGTTCCAGAAATTGGGATCGAATGTTTGTTCTTCTTCGTTTTGTATTTCTATGAGTTTGGCATCTATGTCAAAGATAGTGCCTAAGTTTGTCTAGGCGGATATGGAGATCTTTAATTTGATCTGAAGTTATCATGTGTTTTTATTTTTTAGTAAGCCAGCAAACGTGTTTTAAGTTGTGTATAAGGTCGTGGCTTTATTTAGATTTATTAAATAATTTAGGTAGACCTTGAACATTTAATTTGTTCTTATAATAAGGTATAAAAGATAGTTAAGTTGTTAGAACTATTTAAACATGTCCATACCAGGGATATTTGGCAAGCCTTCTTTAGCGACAGCAGCAAGTTCGGCCTCGTTCACGCGAGTTGCTTTTTCAATCGCCTTGTTAAGCGTTATAATAAGATAGTCTTCTAGTTGCTCTTTGTCTTGAAGTAATTCATCATCTATGGCAATTGTTTTTAGCGTTCTATTTGCCGTTAATGTGATTTTAAGCTTACCATCATTACTAGCCTCATCCACTAGGACGCTGTCTAAACGTTTTTTGGTTTCTTCTACTTTTTTTTGGGTTTCTTTAAGTTTGCCCATCATTCCCATCATGTCTCCAAACATATCTTGTATATTTATTGTGAAAACAAAAGTATTAAAATAATATCGGATTTATGTTTTATAGTATTAAAATGCCAAAAGCATTTATTATTATCATCTTAAACTTTATTTTTGTGCACTCTTGTAAAAGATCTATAAAAATGACAAACACAATTAAGCATCTGGAGCCTCCTGTAGCAGCTCAAAATCCTAAAGCATTAACCATTCATAACGACACAAGAATAGACCCCTATTATTGGTTAAATGATAAAGAAGATCCAGAAGTTATAGCTTATTTGAATGCAGAAAATGCGTATACAAAAACAAAATTAGAACATACAGAACAGTTACAAGAGCAATTGTTCGAGGAGATGAAATCCAGAATTAAGGAAGATGACACTTCGGTTCCTTATAAACTCAATGGTTACTGGTACATTACTAAATTCGAAAAAGGAAAAGATTATCCAATATATACACGTAAAAAAGAAACGCTAGAAGGGCCAGAGGAAGTGCTATTTGATTGTAATGTCATGGCAAAAGACCACGCTTATTTTAAATTGGGAGGTATCGCTGTAAGTCCAGACAATACAATGGCTGCCTATTCGGTAGATACGGTGAGTAGACGACAGTATACCATACACGTAAAACACCTTGTAACAGGAGAAGTGTTTACAGATGCTATAAAAAATACTACGGGAAGCATTACTTGGGCTAATGATAATAAAACATTTTTTTACACAAAAAAAGACACAGTAACCTTGCGTTCTCATAAAATATTGAGACACACTTTAGGGGGGCAAGAAGCCGATGATGTTGAAGTGTATCACGAAACCGATGAAACCTACAACACGTTTGTGTATAAAACCAAATCTAAAAAGTACTTAGTTATTGGGTCTTCAAGTACATTGACTACCGAGTATCGTATTTTAAATGCAGACACGCCTTTAGGTACTTTTAAGATGTTTCAAGAGCGTATTAAAGATTTGGAGTACTCTATTGCGCATTATAAGGATACATTTTACATTATTACTAATGCCGATGGGGCGACTAATTTTAAAATTTGCAAAACTCCAGATACAGCTACAGCCAAATCGCAGTGGGAAGATGTTATTCCGCATAGAGAAGCAGTATTAATTGAAGATATAGAAATTTTTAAAGATTATTTTGTGATTAATGAGCGTGAAAATGGCTTAAATAATATAAGAATCATTCGTTGGGATGGATCGGAAGATTATTATTTGCCTTTTGATAACGAAACTTATAATGCTTATATTGGAACTAACCTTGATTTTGACAGTGCGATTTTACGTTATGGCTACAATGCGTTAACTACGCCAAGTTCTGTGATAGATTACAATTTAAAAACGAAAAAGAGTGTCATACAAAAAGAACAAGAAGTTCTTGGAGGGGCTTTTAAAAAGGAAAACTACGATTCTAAACGTGTTTGGGCTACAACACGAGATGGTGTTAAAGTCCCTATATCTTTAGTCTATAAAAAGGGAATTACTTTAGATGGTTCGAACCCCTTATTACAATATGCCTATGGCTCTTATGGATCTACTATAGATCCTTCGTTTTCTAGTATTCGATTAAGTTTGTTAGATAGAGGGTTTGTTTACGCCATAGCGCATATACGTGGTGGCGAATATTTAGGAAGGCATTGGTACGAGAATGGTAAATTGTTAACAAAGAAGAATACGTTTACAGACTTTATAGATTGTTCTAAATATCTAATAGCAAAAGGGTATACCTCTGCAACCCATTTGTATGCTTATGGAGGGTCTGCTGGTGGACTGCTTATGGGGGGTATTATTAATATGAATCCAGAACTGTATCATGGGGTTATAGCAGCGGTGCCTTTTGTAGATGTTGTAACTACAATGTTAGATGCTTCTATACCATTAACAACAGGAGAGTATGACGAATGGGGGAACCCTAATGATGAAACCTATTACCATTATATGAAATCGTATTCGCCTTATGATAATGTAACGGCGAAAGCGTATCCAAATCTACTGGTGACAACAGGGTTACACGATTCTCAAGTGCAATATTGGGAACCCGCAAAGTGGGTAGCCAAGTTACGGGCAGTAAAAACAGATACGAATACATTGCTTTTGCATACAGATATGGATGCTGGGCATGGCGGGGCTTCTGGGCGATTTGAAAGTTTAAAAGAGGTGGCACTAGAGTATGCCTTTTTATTAGATTTGGAAGATATTAGGCGCTAATAAAAAAAAACCTTATTTTTGACTGTTTTTAAGTCTTTATTTATTTTTTAATTAAAGGACTTGATAAATTACATTTATGAAACAAAGAAATAAAGTTTTTAATAATGTGTTAGATTTAGTAGGCAATACACCGCTTGTTAAATTAAATAGAATAACTTCAGATTTTAAAGGTGATTTCTACGCAAAAATTGAGTCTTTCAACCCTGGTCAGTCCTCTAAAGATAGAATAGCGCTTTATATTATAGAGCAAGCAGAACGCCAAGGCATATTAAAGCCAGGTGATACCATCATTGAAACAACATCTGGTAATACGGGTTTTAGTTTAGCAATGGTAAGTGTTATAAAAGGCTACGATTGCATATTGGCTGTAAGTTCTAAATCTTCAACAGACAAAATAGATATGTTGAAAAATTTAGGAGCGAAGGTGTATGTGTGTCCTGCACATGTTAGTGCAGACGACCCTAGATCGTATTACCAAGTCGCCAAGCGCTTGCATAGCGAAATGAAAGGATCTGTGTATATTAATCAATATTTTAATCAGTTAAATATTGATGCGCATTATGCGTCTACAGGACCAGAGATATGGGAGCAGACTGAGGGTAAGATAACACATTTAATCGCTTGTAGTGGTACTGGAGGTACCATTTCTGGAACAGCCAAATACCTTAAAGAACAAAATCCTAACATTAATGTTATAGGTGTTGATGCTTTTGGTTCTGTAATTAAAAAATACCATGAGACCAGAGAATTTGACGAAAAAGAGATTTATCCTTACCGTATAGAAGGTTTAGGAAAAAATTTGATACCTGGTGCAACAGATTTTGATATTATTGATGAATTTGTTAAGGTAAGTGATGAGGATAGTGCGCATACAGCCAGAGAGATTGCTAAAACAGAAGGCATGTTTGTTGGCTATACTTCTGGGGCAGTAACTCAAGCTTTAAAGCAATTAGGAGAAGAAAATAGATTTAAGAAAGATGACTATGTTGTAGTTATTTTTCCAGATCATGGATCGCGTTACATGAGTAAAGTGTTTTCAGATAAATGGATGAGTGCTCAAGGCTTTTTCGATAGTGTTCATGAAGCGTCATCTCAATCTATAGAATACATAAAATAGATTGTATTTTACAATAAGGTTTTGAAGTGGTTTTTTGTTTTTTTAACAAAAAACCATTTTTTTTTAAAGGATTCTTAATAAATGCTTGTCAAAAAATTATGTGCTATGCATATAAATAATTAATTTTGCTGCGATTAACTAAGAACTAGAAACCGCCTATTTTAGCACAGATCAAACTTTATAAAGTTGTTAAAATTGTGTTCAATTATAAGTGTATATTTAATAGTAGATGAAAGATTTATTCGATAAAATTTACAAAGACAAAGGGCCTTTAGG
>CAZLTR010000044.1:0-18720 GCA_964562415.1 uncultured Hyunsoonleella sp.
CGTTAATAAAAATAAAAATGCAGCTTGTCCATTTGGAGTTGCAACACTTGGTAAATTTGTTCCAGTATTTATCGCAATTGCTAGTTTTTCGAACTGCTCTCTGGTAATGGTCCCTGCTTCAAATGCATTTTGTACTTCTCCTATATATACGGTTGCTACAAATACATTATCACTAATCATCGATAATATTCCATTGGCTAAATAAAACAGCATGGGTTGTTGCGAGGGGTCTTTAGATAAGGCCCACTCTATAATAGGTTGAAATAAATGTTGATCATGAATCATAGCGACTATAACAAAAAACACAACTAACAATCCTGTAAAAGGCAAAGCTTCTTCGAAAGCGTGTCCTAAAGCATGCTCTTCAATAATTCCCATAAAGGCCGTTTGTACAATAATTAATGCCAAACCAATAAAACCTACAGGCGCAATATGTAATGCCAAACCAGCTATTAATAACACCGCAGATACACCTTGAACTACAAGTCCATATTTTTCAGCACTTGTACGTTTTTCATCTTGTTCTTCTGTGTAGTTCTCGATAATTTCACGTACGGCATCTGGTAATGTTTCTCCAAAACCAAATATTTTAGTCTTTTCTAAAACTATTGTGGTTAGTAAACCTGCAACTAAAACGGGTAATGTTATTGGTGCCATTTTTACAAAAAACTCTACAAAATCCCATCCTAAACGTTCTCCAATAAGTAAGTTTTGAGGTTCTCCAACTAGAGTACATACACCACCTAAAGCAGTACCAACCACACCATGCATAATTAAACTACGTAAAAAACTTCTAAAACGCTCTAGTGTTTCTCCACTAAGTTCTTTTCTATCTGGTACGTTGTCCTCATTAAAATCGGCATCTTCCATAGATTGTATTTTATGGTATACCCCATAGAAACCAACAGCAACACTAATTAAAACAGCAGTTACGGTTAATGCGTCTAAAAATGCAGAAAGTATTGCTGCTAAAAACACAAACAATAACGAAAGCATTGTTTTTGATTTTATCTTAGTGAATACCTTACTAAAAATGTACATTAATAAAGGTTTCATAAAATAAATCCCTGCCACCATAAATACCAAAAGTAAAACCACTTCTAAGTTAGCGTCTACCTCATGATAAGCGTTGTGAGGTGTTGTTAACCCCAAGGCTAATGCTTCTATAGCAAGCAAACCTCCAGACTGTAATGGGTAACACTTAAGCGCCATTGCTAAACAAAAAATAAATTCTGCAATAAAACACCAAGCTGTTATCGTTGGTCCTACTGTAAAATATAATAAGATGTTAAAAATTAAAAATAATATAATTGTAGTCTTGAACCATTTTGGACTATTTCCTAAAAATTGCTTAAACATAAGTTTTTATAAAAATTAAATTTTGTACAGCAACAAATATAAAAAACTAAACTCCTTTTATGGGGTAGCACACACTTTAATAATATGAATTACCATATTATTAATATATCTCTTGAATATATTATATATTCGAAATAATGTTATTGCGAAAATCTCTGTTTTTTGACCTTTTTTTAATATAAAACAAATTTACGGTGTCTTTTTAGCTTATAAGTTTATTTTAAGTCCTAAACTTTCACTTTTTAGATGCTGCCTTTAAGTTGCTCTAGTGTTGTGGTTCATAAATTTTACCAGAGCTATGGTCTCTAATTGCTCCTGTGACACTCTTAAGACAGTTTACTTCATTTCGTAATTTTAAGACCCCTAAATACCCAAAGATTAAAGCTTCTTTAAATTCTATTAGTTCTGGAGTTGGACACAAAATGGCATGAGAACTAAGTGCCTTGATTCTATCCATAAGAAACCTATTGTATGCCCCTCCTCCTGTAACCAAAACAGTGGCATTTGTTTTGCCCTCCATAGCTGTTGCAATTTGAATAGCAACGTGCTCGCTAAAGGTTCTTAAAATATCTTTTTCGGTTAATTTATAGCGCTCTATAAGTGGTATGACATGGTCTTGTACCCATTCTAAACCCAAAGACTTTGGCGGTAAAACCTTGTAGAATTCTAAAGCATTAAGTGCTTCTAATAATGAAGGCACGATAGTACCAGAAGCTGCTATGGCTCCATCTGCATCAAAATCTAAACCTAAACGTCTTGTATAATGATTGAAAACAATATTTACAGGGCATATATCATAGGCAATACGATCCTGTCCTATTTGCGTTGATATATTGGCGAATCCTCCTAAATTTAAACAAAACTCATATTCTGAAAATAATAAAGCATCTCCTATGGGTACTAACGGCGCGCCTTGCCCTCCTAATGTTACATCCTGAACTCTAAAATCGCAAACGACTTTTTGTTTTAAATAATTCGCAATAGTGTTTCTATTTCCTATTTGGTAAGTCTCTCCCTGTTCTGGTTTATGCCATGCGGTATGCCCGTGAGAACATATGGCATCAATACGGCTTATTTGATGTATTTGAATAAAATCCTTTATAACGCTGCCCAAATATGTTGTATATGCTTTATCTAATTCTAAAAGGGCCTCTGGTGTAAGTGCAACTAGTGTTTCTAATGTAGTTTTCCAATAAGATGTGTAGCTCATCGTTTGTGCATGTATAATGTTAAACTCCCATTTCGATGTTAGTGTAAATTGTACATATACCAAGTCTATCCCATCTAAAGACGTTCCAGACATAACGCCTACGACATAATATTTGCTTTGTTTCATAGCCCGTAAAATTACCAATATCTATTGAAAAATCACTACTAAAACAGTATATTCGTAAACATCTCCTAAACAAATAACAAAAAAATTACGAATTATGAATTTCAACCTATCTGAAGAACATAAAATGATTCGCGATGCTGCCCGCGATTTTGCCCAAACCGAATTGCTGCCTGGCGTTATAGAACGCGATAATGCGCAAAACTTTCCAGATACATTGGTAAAAAAAATGGCAGAACTTGGCTTTATGGGCATTATGGTAGACCCTAAATATGGCGGTAGTGGTATGGACACCATTTCTTATGTGCTTATTATGGAAGAATTGTCTAAAATTGATGCCTCTGCATCGGTTATTGTTTCTGTCAATAACTCTTTGGTTTGTTATGGATTGGAAGCTTTTGGTACAGAAGCCCAAAAACAAGACTACCTTACCCCTTTAGCAAAAGGAGACAAAATAGGAGCATTCTGTTTAAGCGAACCAGAAGCGGGTAGCGATGCCACATCACAAAAAACAACAGCCATAGATAAGGGCGATCACTACATTATTAATGGCACCAAAAATTGGATTACCAATGGAGGGCGCGCCGATATTTATTTAGTTGTTGCGCAAACCGATCGTGACAAAGGCCATAAAGGCATTAATGTTTTTATTGTTGAAAAAGAAATGGAAGGATTCCATATAGGCCCTAAAGAAGATAAATTGGGTATTCGAGGAAGTGATACACATACCTTACAATTTAATGATGTAAAAGTACCTAAAGCCAATAGATTAGGAGAAGATGGTTTTGGGTTTAAATTTGCAATGAAAACCTTATCTGGTGGTCGTATTGGTATTGCTGCTCAGGCTTTAGGGATTGCCCAAGGGGCTTATGAGTTGGCTTTAAAATACTCTAAGGAACGTAAAGCTTTTGGAACCGAAATATGCAACCATCAAGCCATTGCCTTTAAACTTGCCGATATGTATACTGAAATTGAAGCCGCAAGATTATTAGTCATGAAATCTGCTGTAGATAAAGACCAAGGCGTATCTTATGATACTTCGAGTGCTATGGCCAAATTATATGCTTCTAAGGTCGCTATGGAACAAACCGTAGAAGCCGTTCAAATTCATGGAGGTAATGGTTTTGTAAAAGAATATCATGTGGAACGTTTAATGCGCGATGCTAAGATTACTCAAATTTATGAAGGCACTTCTGAAATTCAAAAAATTGTAATTTCTAGAAGTGTATTAAAAGAGTAGTTATCATACATATTTTATAAGTCTCCCATCCCTCCTTTTTCAGTATGTAGCATAGAGAGATGCCTTTGTTTTGTTTTTATAAGAAAATGTTATAAGGTTTTAGACCTTCCTTAATATACTTTAATAAAAAGAACATGCTTAAAACAAAAAATTGTGTAGTATCAATTATTGCTGGGATGGATTCGTCTAAAAAACAAAATTTTAAAAAGCGATTTCTATACTTTAGAATTCGTGTGTTTTTATAAATATCCATTTTGATTGAAAATTATAAACCTATGTCTCCATACGAAACCTCCTTATAAACGCATTAAAGAAAATAGCCAAGGCGATTTGCCTTAGCTATTTTAAAATATAACTTACTTAATTTTATTGGCAATAATTTTCATTGGTCCAACCAATTCTTGCTTGGCTAGGGTTGCTTGTTTTAGTGTTAGTAGGAGTTCCTACTCTATATGCGCCATACCTAAAGTATTGCTGTTTCGTAGCAAAACCTATACTCGGTACCGCTTCGGTTCTCCAAGATGATGTCCCTTTTTCTCTTACTCTAACGCTACCTTTAGGTTCTCCTACAGAGTCATATCCCATAGTTATTTCTACATCATATTCTCTTCCAATAATCCCTTGTTTAACAAATGTTGTTTTTCTTTTTGTTGAACCGCCAGAAGATGTTTTAGGAGAGGTTGAACTCTCTATTACAAAATTAAATTTATTTCCAGGTCGTTTTTGCACTCTTAAAAGCCATATTGCCGTTACATGCTTTTGTTTTTCTCTCACACCTCCAGACACAACCTCACCACTACCATGCACTTGTGCTATATAGGTATATTGATTTGTTGGCATTACTAACTTATCTACATCAACTCTTCCTTTAAACGTTACTGTTTTACCACCGCTACTTGGCCTCGAGTAATTTTTAAAAGCACGCTCTATCCTAGTACCTGTAGTCACTGATTTATCTTTGTAACCTCTAAAAATATTATAGAAGCCATAAGAGCCACTTTCAGTATAGCCACCTTTACCTTTAGTTCTACAATCTATAGTTCCTTGGTTAATATTACTCCTGTCTGCGCTATATCTACTATTAGCATTTTTTCTTTTAACTTCGTGATTCTTACATCTATTATTATCTCCGCGTTGTTTCCATGCTGCAGAAGTTGGGGTATTGGCTTGAATGTTACGTGCCCATTTATTTCCACAACTACTGGCAGCCGATAATGACAAAACATCAATATCTTCTACTGTTACACTCTCTAATTCTTCTTGCTCTAAAATGTTATCTTTAGAACAAGATGTACTCGTCATTAACAATGCTGATAACGCAAAAAGCGATAATACATTTCGTCTGTTAATTTTTTTCATAATTTAATTCTAGGTTTAGTTGAATCGCAATATAATAGCTATACCCACTAAACCTATCCTGCAGTATACGTTTCTATACTAGTATGTTAGGGTCTGTACTGTACTAGTATGTAATAAAAACATCCATTACAATATGCTACCTTTTGAACCCTAATTTATCTAAGTATGCCGTAAATTCAAGAAAGACTTTATCTTAACGTCTTAAAAATTAAATATTTGATTTTTAATACTATAAAAATTAAACTATAAAAAGCAATAATTTAATAAACCCATTAAAATTTTAAGATGTTTGTTTTGAAAGGTGATTCAACAAAACTATACATCTACAGTATTGAAATCTTCTACACTTATACTAGAATCCTATGGAGAAATTAAATAAGAAACAGGCGATATGATAATAGATAGTAATTATTCCACTCTCATAAACAGAAATCTCTTTTTAATAATCCAAACTTCAAAACGCCTCATATGCGATACTAAGATGACCCAAAAATTGGATTTAACGCTATATATTATTAAATAACTGGGCAATCGCTCTTAATCTCATCTAAAACTATAAAGAACATAGCAACTTTAAATTTCTCCAGATATCACAACCTCCATTGACTCAAAACTGATCCAATAAGAAATTTATAAGATCTGTCGTCGTTACCATACCTACAAGCGCAGCATTATCAACCACGGGGAGCGCATGGAATTCTCGTTTTGACAAAATTTTTGCGACTTCTTTTACAGTTGTATTAGAATTTACGGTGACGACCTTTTTAGTCATGACTTGCGCAATGGTAAACATATTATACACTACTGTATCTACATTCAACTCATCCTCTCCAACCGCATCTGCAAAACTTATTCTTAACAAATCTGAATAGCTTAACATGCCAATAACTTGAGTACCGTTAACTACAGGGATATGCCTAATATTATATTGCTTAAACAGAGCTTCTGCAGTTTCTAATGTGTCTTTAGTTTGTAATGCAATGATACTCGTGGTCATTATGCTGGAAACTGGCGTACTTTTTTTCATGATTATTGTTTTTATGCACAAATACTGCTTAAATGTTGCGGTGCTTTAGCTTTTAATTAATACTTAAATGTAAACGTTATCTACTCTAAAAAAGATGACATAAGTCAGTCGTCACAATTTATTACATCGCCATATACTAAAAGAAAGTACCTATGCTTTTAGTACAACCTACGTTTTTAAAATCTTGGGGAGCCGCCCTCTAAAATTGTATTTATTTAGTTGAAAGCACACTTGGTTTAACATTAAAAATTCCATACCCAAAAAACAAAAAAGATATTAATAACATAAGAAAAACACGCTTTAACAGGATTAAACATGACAAAAAACACATTTTTCTAAATTATGTGCAATTTATACCAGCAAAAGGCTTTATAGTCCTATACATTAAATTGCCCTTCTGTCTAAGTTTGTAACAGATGCTATTTAATAAATATGACAGATACAAGAAAATCAATTTTACTCTCTATTGGCTTACTCATCTTCTTTATAGTAGTTGGAGAGCTCATAACAGGGGATGGGTCACGACACAAAGAAAACTTAACGGAATATGAAACACTTATGGGTTTGGGTGAGAAACAAGCTCATGTTCCTGGCCCTATCGAAGTTGGCAAACTTGCTATTAAAGAATTGAGCGATCCTTTTTATGACAATGGTCCCAATGATAAGGGTATCGGTACCCAATTGTTTTTTTCTATTCTTAGAGTAATGGCTGGCTATCTGCTATCGGTTATTATTGCTGTACCTCTAGGGTTTTTAATAGGCATGTCCCCCGTATTTTACAAAGCCTTACAACCTTATATCCAGATCTTAAAACCCATTTCTCCTTTAGCGTGGATGCCATTAGCCTTATTTGTGATAAAAGACTCTATTCTCTCTTCGGTCTTTGTGATTTTTATTTGCTCCATTTGGCCTATGCTCATAAATACGGCATTTGGAGTAATGTCTGTAAAAGCAGATTTTCTAAACGTTGGTAAAACTTTAGAAATGAATAACGTAAAAATGGCATTCACCATTATACTCCCTGCAGCACTGCCTACCATTTTCACAGGGCTTAGAATTTCAATGGGGATTTCTTGGCTAGTCATTGTAGCTGCAGAAATGCTGGTGGGCGGAACGGGCATTGGATATTACGTATGGAACGAATGGAATAACTTAGACTTAGCAAGTGTGGTCTTTTCTATCCTTATGATAGGCGTTGTAGGTATGGCTTTAGATGCTATGATCGCATACATCTCTAAATATTTTGATTACCAAGAATAAAAACAATCGAAAATGGATACTAATTTTTTAAACGTTAAAAACATATCAAAGTCTTACCCTACCAAAGACAGCAATAGCTTTGTAACTATTTACGAAAACGTAAGTTTTTCAATAGATAAGGGCGAATTTGTATGTCTTATAGGCCATTCGGGCTGCGGAAAATCAACCATTCTAAATAATTTAGCTGGTTTAAACTTAGTATCTGGTGGCAGCATCTCAATGCAAGGTCATGAGGTCAACAAACCGAGTCTAGATCGCGGTGTAATTTTCCAAAACCATAGTATTCTCCCCTGGTTATCTGTCCTTAAAAACGTTACTATGGCCATTGCCTGTAAGTTTAAAACAATGTCTAAGGCAGACATAGAAAGTAGAGCCATTCACTTTTTAAAAATGGTGAATTTAGATGATCATATTCATAAAAAGCCATCTGAACTCTCTGGAGGGATGAAGCAAAGAGTGGGTATTGCTCGTGCTTTTGCTATAGAACCTAGCCTATTACTTATGGATGAGCCTTTTGGAGCTTTAGATGCATTAACGAGAGGCAAACTACAGGATAAATTGGTTGAAATCTGTGATAAAACAAAACAGACCACATTTATGATTACCCATGATATTGATGAAGCTATATTACTATCAGATAAAATCCTACTCATGTCTGATGGTCCAGAAGCTAGAGTTGCCGAAACAGTTATTGTAGATATTCCTAAACCTAGAAATAGGGCAAGTATCGTGAATCATCCCGCTTATTATGTGATTAGAAATTATTTGGTCGATTTTCTCGTCAACCAATCGTCTTTAATTTCTCAAAAACTAAAGGCTGGTAGCTTATTAGATAAAGACTTACCGCTAACTGTAGATCCACTGCAATTAAAATACAACTTAGAAAACAATATTATTAATCCTTAATACAACGCTTATGGACAAAAAACTCATGACAGCAACCATTTTAAAAGCAAAAAAAGAACAAGAAATTACTTGGGATGCTTTAGCAGAAAAAACAGGTTTAAACCCTGTCTGTATCGCTGCAGCTTGTATGGGTAGTGCTTCATTAGATACTACCGAAGCAGAAGCAGTCGTTTCGCTTTTAAACTTAGATCCTATCGTAAAAGAAACCTTAATGGAATATCCATTAAAAGGCGACGGACAAATTGTACCTAGCGACCCACTAATTTACAGACTTTTCGAAATTGCTTATGTGTACGGGCCTAGTATAAAAGCCGTTACCCATGAGAAATTTGGTGACGGCATTATGAGTGCTATCGACTTTACTTTAGATGTAGATAAAGTAAAAGATCCAAAGGGCGATCGTGTGCAAATCACCATGACAGGTAAGTTTCTGCCTTATAAGAAATGGTAACATAAATTTATACCATTTCGCCTTCGAAATTACTTTAAAACATCACTTTTTTTCGTTCCATTTAAGGATAAAAAGGAAAAACCATTGTTCCAGTAATTTCAAACTACAAATGGTTGTATAACTCACAAAAACACAAAATTATGCCAGTAAATAGTTTAGATGACCCGTTTAACGAAAACTCCGATTTATCACATGGTGCAGGTTGTAGTTGTAAATCTTGCCATTCTAAAGATGTCGGTATGGTGGAAAACTTACCGAGTTCTGATGAAGACATCGTAAATCGTTTTGTTGAAACTTCTATTGTAAAGTCAATTTTTAACGGAAATGACATGCAAAGGAGAAACTTTATTAAAACAGTTGGAGCAGGCACATTTAGAGCAGCTTTACTTTCTATAATTCCTTTAGGCGCCTTACAAGCCTGTGTAAACGATACCAAGAAGAAAGTAGAAAATGGAGGTGCTACCAACGCGGCTGCCTCCAAACTGGAAAAAACAGCTCTAAATATTGGCTTCGTGCCTATTACCTGTGCTACCCCCATTATCATGTCTAAGCCACTAGGATTTTATGAAAAATATGGCTTAGACGTCGATGTTATAAAAACAGCAGGATGGGCTGTAGCGAGAGACAAAAGTTTAAATAAAGAATACGACGCCTCTCACATGTTAACTCCAATGCCTTTAGCTATGACCATGGGGGCAGGGTCTACATCTGCTAACTATATCATGCCTGCTGTAGAAAACATTAATGGACAAGCCATTTGTTTACACAATAAACATAAGAATAAACGCGATCCTAAAATGTGGAAAGGCTTTAAATTTGGGGTACCTTTCGAATATTCTATGCACAACTTTTTATTGAGATATTATGTTGCAGAGTTTGGTTTAGACCCCGATAAAGACATTCAAATTCGCGTGGTGCCTCCACCAGAAATGGTGGCTAATTTAAAAGCTGGTAATTTAGATGGTTACTTATCGCCAGATCCTTTTAACCAAAGAGCCGTTTACGAAGGTGTTGGTTTTTTGCACATGCTAACTAAAGAAATTTGGGAAGGCCATCCTTGTTGTGCCTTTGCTTGTAGTGAAGCTTTTGCGAAAAAACATCCTAATACTTATGCCGCGCTTTTTAGTGCCATTATAGATGCTACCAATTATTCTTCTAAACATGAAAATAGAGACACTATTTCTGAGGCCATAGCGCCTAAAAACTATTTAAATCAGCCCGCTTCTGTAATTAAACAAGTGCTTACAGGAAAATATGCCGATGGTTTAGGGAATGTCTTAAACGAACCTAACAGAATTGGTTTCGACCCCTTCCCTTGGCATTCTATGGGAGTATGGATACTCACACAAATGAAACGTTGGGGCTATGTAAAAGAAGATATTGATTATAAGAAAATTGCAGAGCAAGTGTATTTAGCAGCAGAATGTGGTGCAAAAATGAAAGCATTAGGTTACGATGCACCGTCTACAACCTATAAGAAACATATTATTATGGGTAAAGAATTCGATCCTGACCATCCTGAAGATTATGTAAACAGTTTTGCGATTAAAGCTTAAAAATACACAGGAGGCACTCTTTTATGTCACCGCCATGTTCAAGCATTCATTCACAAAACAGATATTAGCTATGCCATTTAAATGAACTTCGGTATTGTTCTGGAGTAAGGTGGCATAGCTTCTTAAAAAAACGCGTAAAATACGAATTATCACTGTAGTTAAGAGCCTCGGCGATAGCACTAATAGGCATATCGGTATGAATAACATATCTTTTAGCTTCTAAAATGATACGATCCCATAAAACCTCCGAAGGCGTTTTATTAATCACTTTTTTACACAGGTAACTAAGTTGTTTAAGAGAGATATTCATTTTATCGGCATAAAAAATTAATGCTTTATGTTCTACAAAATAAGTATCAATTAACTTTTCAAATCGATTTAACTGAATGAGTTCATGACTGTAAGTAATGGCATCGTCGTTCTGTTTGCCATACACTCGCGATAATTCAAGAAACAAAATATTTAAATGCAGTCGAATCATTTCGTGGTAACTAAACAAATGCTTTCGGTATTCTTTATCTATATTTTCGAACATCGTATTTAAAACATTCACTTCTTTTGGATTCAACTTTAAATAAGGCACACTATAAGACGATTTAAAAAAAGGCAATTTCATGAGTTTATCACGACCAAAGTCTATTAAAAAGTATTCCTTTTTAAAAAACAACACATAACCATCGGCATCATCAGATAAGTTCCAGCAATGTACTTGACCTGGAGAGACAATAAAAAGTGACCCTGGTTCCACATCGTAAGCTTCATAATCTATAGAATGTGTCCCAGTACCTTTTGTTATGAGTAATATCAAATAAAAATCATGTCCGTGAGGTTTTTCTATGAACAAATTAACATTGATATGGTCATTGAAAGGTCTGATATAAAAATTGCTATCAAAAGACATACAATTGTTATAATCTTGGAAATTTTTAATATTAAAAACAGGTATATTAATCATATTTTTCATACTAAACTATTTTCTATTTAACTTACAGTAAACACATTGCGCGTTCGCTTTAAGTCTAAGATAAGCATATATTAATATGAGATAAAACCTGAAGAAATAATTACGAGATTAACAATTAAAATAATTAAAATTTTTACAAACCTAAATTATGTGTTAAAATATTCTAGATTATGAAACCTTCAACACAGATTACAAATTATCATTTTTTTACCATTTGTAATTTCAATACGTTATGTTCTGGTTGTATTCATTGCACCATTAGGATATGTATAAAATTTGAGTTCGTATTCCATTTTATCGTAGACGACGTTTAGAATGAAATACAAACGCATCACTTTGTGGCATTCGTACATTTAATGCTTAGAAAGTATTTTAGCTCTTAAAAAATGAAACTATTTTTTTAATGAAACCACTAAGTAAACTCGAAGATGCTGTTCCTTTCTTCACATGCTTTTCACGATGGGAGGCTTTGTAATTATACTGTTCTAAAATTGCATTTACGCGCTTCTTATATGCAGCTCCTTTTTCTGGATCTATTTGAAAAATATAATTAGCATACCCATCTATTTGCGCCAAGACAGCGCCTCCTTTATTCCAGTATTTGCCTTCAATTCCATCTTTTTCTATTTGAAATAACAATGCCCTAAAACGCTTCAACGCGGCTTTAGAAATATTAGCCTTTTCATTAACCACAACTCCAGTTACTTCCTGTCTGGCATTACGTTTCATAATACGCAATTTGTCTGGGTGCAATTTAAAATTTTCACTGGTTACTATTTTTCGTGAGTATTTAAGTATTGCTGTAATATGGGGTAAAGACGCTTTATTTCCAGAGAAGGTAATGTCATCTACATATCGGGAATAAATAAATCCATATTTTTTAGCCAAACCAGACAATCTAAAATCTAGTTTTCTACATAAAATATTTGTTATGGCAGGACTGCAAGGCGCCCCCTGTGGTAAGAAGCGTTCACCGCGCTGCGCATAATAATTTTCTCCCAACAGAGATACGTCTACAATTTTAGGTTCTGAACATAGTAGTGCCAGTAATGTCGCTATGTGATGCGAATAGCCCAATGCCAAAAAGACGCCTTTTATTCTTTGATAGGTTACTGATGGAAAAAAATTCTGAAAATCTTGATTAATCACAACAGCTTGCCCAACATGGGGTACGGCATTCGTTTTAATAGACTTTCCAATAACACAACCGTGTGCATTAGCATGCACACTAACTTTATTTAAAATATGTTCTAATATCCAATGTTGTGCTTTCTTAAGCTTAGGCATTGGTGCTGAAATTAAACGATACCCTCCTGTTTTCTTAGCCATTTGAAAACGTTGGTAATGGCTTACCTTTGCATTTTTTCTCGAAAAGGACAAAAACCGAAGTGTCCCTATAGATATTTTCATCGCCGCAGCTAAATCTTCAGCATGATGCAATACGGGTAAATGATTCGCTTTTAATTTTTCTACATTAGAATGGTGTTGGTTTAAACTTTTAGAATACCCTTCTCCAACATAAATAATCTCTTTTGCCTTAGACGTTTCCCAACGCTTTGCTTTTTCTAAACGTTCGCGTTCACGCCGCGCTTTAGTTTCTTTTTGCGACTGTTTTGAAGCTTTTTTTCGTTCCTGATGTCTTTTAGAAATATACGCCTCTGGATCTTCTACAATGCGCTTTTCCTTAAGAAGTGCTTGCAGTTTTTTTGATAGTTCTGCATCTTCTTTAAAAAAAGCATCAATATGTTCAAAATCGACTAGGCCATCATTCCAAAAGCCCAGACGCTTCATTTCTGAAAGGATATATTCTTGTTTAGAAGAGGCTTTTATTTTATCATAAATGTCTTGTCTTCTTTCTGTAGAATTTCTCATATAATAAAAAAGGTAGCAGTAAGATGTATGTTGTATGCCTTCGTACGATTCTCAAGACTGAATTGAACAACTCCAGTGAAATAGGTACTAGTGTACTATTTCACTTCGCAGAAGTCTAACCGGAAATGGTACACTAGTACCTATTTCACAAGTTAAGTTCGAGTCAGTGACGCGTTCGGTATCTATGTGCAAGATTGGCGATCCACCAATCAAAATGCAAGGTTTTTATCTTACCACTACCATGGGTTTAAATATAGTATTATTTTTTATCAAAAGTTATTCTTGTTGCCAATATATGTTCACAAGGCCCTTTTGTCATTTTATTCTTGTTATAGTAACTACAGGTACAAGTTGCTGCTATGATTTTCAGATCTTTATCTATTCTTACCGTCGTTTTATAATGTTCGCTTACACGACTTTTTAAAAGTATGTCTCCATTTTGTTCACTAACTTTTAAATTTGCAACTGCATTTTGCTCCATTAATACATAAGCTGCCTTATCTGTTTCGCTAGAAAAACGTAAGTCTTCTAGATCTATACCTTCTCGTTTCAATTCTCTAACGCGATACACCTTATGCTTTAAATCGTATATCACCTTTCCTGCTTGGGTAAATGTTTCTAGAGATTTAGTAATCACTGCTGTTTCTAGCCCCATCGTTTTAGCAAGATCTGTCTCATTAGAAAACCAATGTTTTCGCAATTCTAAATACACACTTTGCATTGTTGTTGCTGGTACTTGGCCTCTTGGTGATAGCAAGTCTAACTGACTGGATTGTGTCCAATCGTTCGCAGTCCACCCAGAAAGCCCTAATGTAAAATACATGTTATCGGTAAGGTGTGCTGTATAAAAAGAAGGCATTCCTGTTCCTAAGAGGTGTACTGTAAACCGGTTTGTTATTGGCAATAGGCGCTCTAACAGTAAAATTCGTCTACGCCCCCAAACTCTAATGGTTTCAGCAGTATCGCCTTTATATAGCGATTGTCTACAGACCACCTCTATATTCCAAGGTTCAAAAACCGCTATAATGGGTGCTCCTGGTTTTAATTTATACGTTATAGAACGTGGCCCCTTTCGCTCTTTATTACGTTTTAGTACGCTTATAAAATTAGCGATATCTATGGCTTCTAATTCAAACGACACCTTTTTAGAGGTCATGGCTGTACTTACCTGAAGAAACCCTCTCACCCAACTATCTGGCAAGTCTATTTTAACTTCTCTATACGTTTCTTCTCCTGTGGTTTTAACATCAAATCCCTTAGGATCTATTTTAAAGTCGGTCGCTTTATACGTTCTTATTTTTTGAAACTCTTCGTATAAGGTTTTCGAATAGTCAATGTTTGTGGTTCCACATTTAAAGTCGCTAATAGTATCAAATACATCATAACCACAAGACAATTTTCCATAAACCGATTCGTCTTTACTAAAACACTCAAAAAACACTTGGTCGGGATGCACCGTTATTACAGGATCTAAAACGAGCCATGCTGCATAATCTCTAGTATATAAATAGTTAAAATACGTTCTTTGTGCCTTGTAATAAGGCTTCATGATAGCATCTCTATTGCGACGAAGTTCATTTAATTTTGTACGTACTCGGTGTATTTCGGTCTCTAATTGGGAGGCATCTGTACTGGCTTCAGACAGCCATAGTTGTTCTTGGCTTTTCAGCCACGCCAAATATTCAGAATTGTCCTTGGGTTGAAAATTAAAATCTGCAACAACCACATGGTGTAATGCAGAAATAGCCTCTCTAAATGGGATCTTTTTCCCTAATGTTCCTACAAAAAAAGTAGGTTCACGCAGAACATCGGGCGCAAAACTAACGCCTGTTGCAGATACGCCATTGCTTACGCCGCTTGCGCCTCCATATTTATACTTAAACTGCATATGTTCATTTTATTTTATTGCTACAGGAAGGTCTATCTCTGGGAAGACATCCGCAATAGCTAGTAATACGTCTATATTATGGTCGCGATCTCGCATTGTTGTTGTTCATCTCTGCAACCGCTTTATTTTTTACAGCCTCTTCATACAAAAACTTATAAATTCTAGACTTAGTAGCCCTATTTGCGTTTATAGTGAACAAGCTGGTTTTAAAAAACAATTCCAACTTTAAAATAACGGCAACATTATCTTTTGCATAGTTATCTAAATAATTCGTTACAAAAAACTGCATGGTTTTGGTAGGGTGTTCTTGTAGCTTAAGCAATAAAGGCAAGCCCTTATCGTCACTAAAATGCTGCGTTATCAATCTACGCCCAAAATGCTGTACTTCAGGTTTTGTATGGTCGCAGGCATAAAGTAAAAGCTCTACAGTCCAGTATGCTGGTGTAATATGTTTTTCAAAATAAGCACAGCCCCAAACGATGATATCGTCCCAACTGGAGTTAAAAATCAACAAAGCGTCCTCTAAAGCGCTGCTAATGGTCTGTACTTCTTTTTCAAAATAGGCTCTTAACTGCGCTCTAATATCATAAATAGCACTTTGGGCTAATTTTACAGTCGTTTTAAGAGGCAAACGCCCAAGGTCTATGTTCTTTTCAAACAATGGTGTTCCTAATTTTTGAGCATACTCATATTGAGACAGTACCAAGTCAAAAATTTGCTCTGGAGAGCTCTCTTCTAAATAAGCTGCATAGTTATGCGTTAAAAGGGTATAACAGGTGTCATGCACTCCCGCATAAGTTTCTTCAGCTTCAATAGTCGTTAATAGGGCCTTAAAAAAGCGCGTTTTAAAACGGGCATCTAATGCGATTAATTTTTCAACTGTAGGCTGAATGGCGTCTCTAACCTCTTCATGCTCCGAAAGACAAAATGCACTTATCTGCTTATGGTTTTCTAATAAAAATTCATCGGGAAAATACGAAAGCAATTCAATTCCTACTTTTCTTAATACGGCCTCTTCTGAAGTAATATATCCTTCAATCGTTGTCTCGAATAAGTGGTATGTTGAGATCGTACTGTGCTTTGCTAAATTAGCAGCAAAAAGCTTATTAGTAGTACCAGAAATAGCTAGTTCCTTTATTTTTTCTTCTGAAACCCGTTGTAATAGCACTCCAAATTTAGTAGCTCCTATTAATGTATTTACAGCAACAAGGTATTCAAACGTAAATGTTGAAGGCGTATCGAACAGTGCATTTATAGCTTCAATATCTAATGGCACTTTGTAAGCTACAACATCTAAATACAGCTGCTTTAAATACTCAACACCTTCTATGTTCCCCGTTAAAAGTAAAGCTTCTATAAAACTAGCTTTCGAAAAATAGAGCGCTTCATAATGCTTTAGCCATTTTAAGCCTAAAATATGCGCTTTTTCATGCTTAGACTTTAACAAGGCTATAATAATGGCCGGTTCTGGCTGTGCTGTAGCATATTTTTTCTCAACAACATCTAATATGACGTCTAAGACTTTAGGATGCTTATGCACGATTAAAGCCTCTAATTTATGAATTGCAATACCTTCTAAAAATTGAGGGTTATCTTTTAAAATTCTTAACGCAAATAAAACGGCTATATCACTTTTAGCCTGTACCAATATAGAAAGCACTTCTTCTGGCTTAGCATTCCACAGTGTCTCTAAAGGTTCTTCTCTAGAATTAAATGGTGTACCGTTATCTTCTTGTACAAAAAACCATTTGTTATTTTGACGTTGAAACCTTGATGCATTACCGTGCACAATATACATGACTGCCATAAAATCATGGTATTGGGGGAAACATCGCCTCTCTGTGTCATAGTTTCTCGTATCACTATTAAAATTGTAATGGTATTCTAGAACTTCTTTTTGTCCATCTGTAGCATCGTTTAATGAGATAAGTAAAGCTGTAGCGAATTTGATATAAGCTGCTTTATTTTCTTGACTTAACCAATACACAATCTTGTATGTGCTTCTATTAAAATACGCTTTTGTAGATTTAGAAAAGGCTATAGATGGATTTGCTTTTTTCTTTTCCTCGTACGCTTCTGTCCATACATTATCTACATATAAATAGTTTGAGGTATAACCTGGAGGGCTT
Organism: uncultured Hyunsoonleella sp.; assembly: GCA_964562415.1. GTDB lineage: Bacteria > Bacteroidota > Bacteroidia > Flavobacteriales > Flavobacteriaceae > Jejuia. The sequence continues at coordinate 17,345 of CAZLTR010000044.1, forward strand.
ACCGCTATGCGTTTAGATACTAATGCTGCCGTATCTAAATCGTTGATAGCAAATGCCGCTCTATAGATGTAACGTATAGACTTAAAGGTATTTACTTTTAAAGGCACTTTGTCTATAAAATCTAATAAATAAGGTTTGAGCGAAGTATCACTTAAGGCCATTATATACGTATAATACAAAACTGCGGCTTCAGCACCTTTAGCTTTTAAGGTATAAATCGCCAAAGCATTAAAATACGCTTGCGGGGTATTCACTTCTTTTTGCAACACCTCTGGTAAATGCGCAGATGCTTCAAGCGTTATTTTTGCCTTTGTGGCGTCGTCTCCATATTTCAAACAGTAAATCGCTGCTATACGCCCTACTTTGTCTTGAAATTTTAAAGTATTGAATACATTATAAATCTTATCACGTTCTGAGGTATCTTGAAACTGATTTAAACTATAAATAGCAGCATATTGTTCGAAAGCATCTTTAGAAGTAATAAAATGTTTTATTAAAGGAATAGCTTTGGTTGTTCTATAATGCGCTGCCTTCAAGATAACTCTAGATAGTTTCCAATCTCGTGTATACACGCCTGCTATGCCATCTTCTAAATATTTTAATAATGTAGCCTCTCTAGCTACATTAACCTCTTTTTCTATTTGTGGTTCTTCCTCTAGAACTGCCTGTACTTCCGTAACAGCTTCGGTATAACCTTTTTTCTCTTTACTTAATACAAGTGAATTAAATAATTTTACAGCCTCTTGGTACGTTACTGGAAATATGGTTTTAGTACTTTCTCTAAGAGAAGCGCCTCTTCGACCATACCTAAAGTTTACAACGTATAGATCTTCTCCGCTTTCACATAAATCAACTTCGTAGACTTTATCAGATCTTCCTTCTGAAAAGTATAATGTTTTTTGCTGTAGTACTTTCAAATCTTAGGATTTTGATAGTAAATATAGCTAAAAAACATATCGAAAAATAGGGCTAGATGTCGTAATATCCTAGGTTTAAACTATACGCTTATCCTTATAGGATATAATCAGCTATTTATTAAGCGCTTAAATAAGTCAACTAGGTTTTTACAACTACTAAAAATAAAACTAGAATAGCCTTAGGTAGACTCTGTTTTGTTTATAAATGTTCTGTAGAAACTTAAGTATAAAACAAAAAAATCCTCAATCTAAAAATTAGATTGAGGATTCAAAAAAGGCGACGACCTATTCAATGACTGCCTGTGCATACAAGCATAGCGCAGTATAAACAGATGCAGGAATTAATTACGCCGTGGGCGTAACACTATATATTATTTTTAAACAAAAAAAAGAGTCTAACTACAAATTGTAATTAGACTCTTCAAAAAAGGCGACGACCTACTCTTCCACAAATGTAGT
>CAZLTR010000045.1:0-2674 GCA_964562415.1 uncultured Hyunsoonleella sp.
ATACATATCGGTGTTTTTTGGGTCTCTTATAGAAACCTGAGCAGTGAAGTTTTCAAAACCTAAAGATCCGAATACATAAAGTACCAAATCTATTACACTTTTAAATTCTTCGTCTAATTGTTCTGGGGTGCAAAACAAATGCGCATCATCTTGAGTAAACCCTCTAACACGTGTTAACCCATGTAATTCACCACTTTGCTCATACCTATATACCGTTCCAAACTCTGCATAACGCACAGGTAAATCTTTATAACTCCATTGAAAATTATTGTAAATTTCGCAATGATGCGGACAGTTCATAGGCTTTAACAAAAACTCCTCATCTTTCTTGGGTGTAGTTACAGGTTGAAAACTATCTTCTCCATATTTGGCATAATGTCCTGAAGTTACATAAAGATCTTTTTGGCCTATATGCGGAGAGATTACCATCTCATATCCTGCTTTTTTCTGTGCTGCTTTTAAAAAGTTTTCTAAACGTTCTCGCAAAGCAGCTCCTTTTGGCAACCATAAAGGTAAGCCCTGGCCTACTTTACTTGAAAAGGTGAATAACTCTAATTCCTTTCCTAGTTTTCTATGGTCGCGTTTTTTAGCTTCCTCTAGTAAATGTAAATATTCTGTAAGTTCCTTTTGCTTTGGAAATGAAATACCATACACACGGGTTAACTGTGGTTTATTTTCATCACCTCTCCAATATGCCCCAGCAACACTGGTTATTTTAACGGCTTTAATGATACTGGTGTTAGGGATATGTCCACCACGACATAAATCTGTAAATGTACTATGGTCACAAAATGTAATCGTACCATCTTCAAGATTTTCAATAAGCTCTGTTTTAAACGGATTGTCTTTATATAACTCCAGAGCTTCTGCTTTTGTAGCTGCTCGCATTTTAAAATCATGCTTGCCACGTGCTATTTCTAACATTTTAGTTTCAATAGCTTTAAAATCTTTCTCTGAAACGGAATTCGTACCAAAGTCTACATCGTAATAAAATCCATTTTCAATGGCAGGCCCTATAGTTAATAGCGCTCCAGGGTACAGTTCCTCTATTGCCTGAGCTAAAACATGCGCAGAAGAATGCCAAAAAGCCGTTTTCCCTTCATCGTTTTTCCAAGTATATAAAACAAGAGATCCATCTGTAGTTAAAGGAGTTACTGTTTCTACGGTTGTACCATTAAAACTAGCAGAAATCACGTTTCTGGCTAAACCTTCACTAATGCTCTTAGCAACATCCATTGGAGTTACGTTTTCTTCAAACGCTTTCACACTTCCATCGGGCAATGTAATATGTATCATTAAATCAAATTAAAATAGAACGCAAAGATAATAGTATATCCAAATCCACACAATATAATAGAGTACTTTTGTGTACGCGTTATCTTATATTATAAATGAGGTTACAACGAGATGACTTTTACCTCTATTGTACTACTAGTTTTAATAGTATAAAAAGACACTAATTGCCTCCCTTTTTAGTAACACTGTAGATTTTAAGTTTATGGGCTTTCCCCTTTAAATCTATATCACCTAAGAGCTCTGCCTTATAATCTAATGTAATTAAAGAGCGTTCTAGTAATGCTTGCGATACCAATAAAGTAGCATTATAACTGTTGCATAAGCCTTGTATTCGTGCGGCTGTATTGATCACATCTCCATGATAGGCCAGCTCCTTTTTTATAGTACCCACCTCTGCAATCATTAATTTTCCACAATGCAACCCTGCTTTAAACTCTGGCACTGTACCATATAACTGTAAGTATTTACTTTTGTGTTTCGATAAAGTATCACTAAACGCAAAAAACAAATGCACAGCATTGTTCTTTCTAAACCCTTTTTTAGTTGTCCAACTAAGTACTGCTTCGTCTCCAACATATTGGTATACTTCTGCTTCGTGCTTTTTTAAGACACTATTAAGATCTCTAAAACAATCCTGAATAAATTGACTGTACCTTTTATGTCCTAACTCTTCGGCAATTCGCGTGGAGTCTTTCAAATCTAAAAACATCAAAATACGAACTTCTTCTTTAGGCTTCTTATAAGTTCCTAAGAGCATATTTATAAAAACACCAGAGCCAAATTTATCATTTGTAATTTTTAGTAGAGAAAATACTATGGAAGCTATGGTAAAATAAAGGATTGTACTCCAAAAAAAGGCATCTTTGTACCACCAGCCCCTTTCATTAGGTAAATCGATATCTATTTGCACTTCTATAAGCACTGAAAATACACTTAGTAAAATTATAATGAGTACAAAATAAATAACCGCTTTTACAAGAATACTAACGCCTAACGCAAAACGTTTGGCTAAAAAACCATCAAATAAGGTTTCTATTATGGCATAAAATAAGCCAATCACGATACCTAATATTATTGAAAACTTGTAATAGGCGTTTATAGGTAGATACAATACATCATCTGTATAAACTTTCAATTCTTCTTCTATACCATTATACTTTATAAAAGCAAACACAAAAAATGCAAGCATCCAAAAGAGGATAGATTTCAATGTAGATAACAGTATTTTTTGTAAATGCATTACGCTCCCTTTTCTATATGCCAAATGCAGTTATTACAAGTTTTCGTCTGCCGCCATGATTGCGATGCTCACAAAGGTAAATACCTTGCCATATGCCTAAATTAGGTTTCCCATTGGTAAGCGGTACTTGAATAGATG
>CAZLTR010000045.1:2684-8129 GCA_964562415.1 uncultured Hyunsoonleella sp.
CCTAATAAGGATGCTTTTATATGTGCTGGCATATCATCGGAGCCTTCATAGGTATGTTGGTAATAGGATGCATTTTCTGGTACCATAACATTAAAATGACTTTCAAAATCGTATCTAACTGTGGCGTCGGCATTTTCATTAATACTAAGACTTGCCGACGTATGCTTTATAAACACTTGCATCTGTCCTGTTTTTAAAGTTCTAATTTCAGGCATAAACTCTAAAATTTCATCTGTTATTAAATGAAAACCTCTTGGGTATGCGTTTAACTGTAATTCCTTCTGAAACCATTTCATATGTTGCTCTCTTTTATATTTAAGGCACTTCAAATACTTATTAATCGACTAAACACATACAATTAGCACGCTATTGTTTCTGCATTTTTATATTCTGGTGTAAAATTAAAAAAAGAGAAGGGATAAGCATTAAGAAATGGATTTAATATACGCCTCTAATCTCATTTAAATGTATTCTAGAAGTCTGCACAAAGCGTTTAAATAAAAAATGCAGCACTTTAAAGAAGTGCTGCATTGGCATGATATTTTTATTTGTATACGTTTATTAATTATGAACAGGGTCCTGTGTACAAGGGCAATTACTAATACCCTGTAAAAAGTTTATTCCTACGGTAACCACATGTGTTCCTGAATTAAAAGCTAACAGGTCGTTTGTAGTGATTTGATAAGCATATCCAAAATAGAATAAAGATTTTTGAAACCCTAACATTGGTCCAACATTAAGCGGTTTTAAGAATTGATCATTTAAAAAACGATAAGACACACCAGCCCAATAATAATCGCCTAACCTGTTGTACTTGCGTATTTTAAAGTTCAAATCTGTCGCAGAACGGCTATCACTTGTAAATAATTGATAAAAGACTGAAGGCTCATATTCTAAACGACTTTTCCTAGGGCCTTTTATAGTAAGCCCAGAGTAAATTTGAAAATTTAATAATAAACTAGGCTCTATGCTTTCTCTAAAGTTATCAAAGTTGATTTCTTCAAAATCTTTAGGTAAGATATTATTCGCGTTTACACTTAAAAAATACCCTCCAAAACGGTATAATATTCCAACATCAAAGTTGTGATTGGAAGTCCTTCTATCGTCTGCTAATTGAGGTAAGGCTATCGGACTATTAGCATTTTCACGGTTTATGTTTTCGATATCTAACCTAAAATTTGTAAAGTTATATGAAATACCAAAAGACAAATATTGTTTGGAATAATAGTCTAAAATAATATGGTGTGCAAAAGACATTCTAGCTCCATTTTGAATGGTATTACCATTTCTATCTCTAAACAAAGAAATACCTAAACCTGTTCGGTCTGCAATACGTGCATCTGCATAAAGTGACTGGTTATCTGGTGCATCTCTAATACCCACCCATTGGGTAAGTCCATTAGCTCTAATTTTTACATTATCACCTATGCCAGCATAGGATGGAGAGACCACAAAGTTATTGTCTGCCAGATACTGTGTAAATACTGGCAGATTTAACTCCTGTCCATAGCTTTTCACTATGAATACTAATATAAGATAAGATATTACTTTTTGCATTTCCAATTCGTTTTAACCCAACAACATCATCTCTCTCATTTATTATCTGTATAGTGTAAAATGCCCTACAAACTCTCTATCGTCTTTTTCATCATTCAACTTAACAATATACCAATAGTCTCCAGTTGGTAGTTCTTTACCATTATAGGTACCGTCCCATGTAGTGTTAATGTCTATAGTTGCTATTTTACGTCCGTATCTATCAAAGATATCTAATTCTAAATTTTCATATTGATCTGCACAGCCTGGTCCAAAACCTTCTTGATTTCCTGGTATAAAGACATTAGGAATACAAATATCAATAAACTCTAACGGTATAGATGCCGTTGCTGTACAACCATTACTATCGGTTACTACAACTGTATATACTCCTGTTTCGAAAATAAAGTAACTATTTTCGCTACCCGTAGATTCGTCATTAAAAGTAAATTCATAATTACCAGTACCACCAGCAGCATTTGCAATAATCTCATTAATTCGACCTTCTTCTAATGTTAACGTTAAAGGCTCTATGGTGTCAATATCAAATACATCTTCTAAAGTTTCTACTGAAATTGCTCTTACACTACAACCATTTACGTGCGTAACCTCAATAAAATGATCTAAACCAGGAGCCACGTTCAAGAATATATTACTCTGTTGTGATGGCCCACCATCTAAAGCATAAGTGACATTTGCAGGGTCTATAGATGTATCTTGTAAGTTTACTGTAACAGTATTAGTTGATAGGTTTTCTTCACAACCATAATCTATAACTAATTCTGCAGCTAGATTTACCGATGAAGGGAAATCTATTTCAAAATCAACAGTACAATCATTAGCATCTATTATAAATACGGTGTGATTTCCTCCTGATAATCCACTAAAATTAAATATAGTTTGAGTGTTTGTACCTGTTGTAAAGTCGCTCTCTTCATTACTATCTACACTTACACGATATGGTAATGAGCCACCGCTAAGCTGTACATCGAATGCACCGTTGGCATCTCCAGCACACAACTCGGGCACTATAGAATTATCTACAACTGTTAAGCCAATAGGAGCTGGCTCACCTACTACATAAGTTTCGAATACAAAACATCCTGTTTGATCATCCTGAATTACGACATCATAAGATCCTGCTACTAAGTTTTCAAAAATATTTTCGGGTACAAATTGATCTAGTCTTGGAGAAATGGCAAATATAAATGTTCCAGAACCTCCAGTAACGTTTAACTCTATACGTCCAGTATTATCTCCAGCACAAGAAACTGGTATTATTACAGGATCAATTAGGATCTCGTCTGATTCTAAAATTTCAACAACACTACCCGTTTCTCTACACGAATCACTGTCTACTCTAACGCGATATCTTGATGCTGGTAAAGTAGTAAAAATACCTGTAGTGTTTTGGTCAACCTCACGAATTAAAACATTGGCACCATCTACTTCTTCTAAAGTATAAACATAATTCCCAACACCTCCTAGTGCCCTTGCTGTAATCTCTCCTTCACTTGAACCAAAACAAAGACTATTTGTAACTCTATCTATATTAACAGTTAATGGTGGGATATCTAATAAAGTCACTTGATTAGACAGTATACTCACACATCCATTAGCATCGGTGATACTAAATTGGTAATCGCCACCTTGTCCTTCTGGTATTATAATTTCTAAAGGACTATTTGCTGCAGTTATAGTTCCTGCTGGCGTTGTTGCTATAGGAGGCGTATTTTCATCATCATCATTATCAAATATTCTTGTATATTGATAAGGCGCTGTTCCTCCAAAAGCAGTTAAATTAATTCTCGCATCCACGCCACAAGCAAAAGCTGTCACTAATTCTAATTCGGCTCTAACTTGATCGGGTTGCGCGATAACTTCACTTCCTGTTGTAAACGTACAATTATATCCATCGGTAACAGTTACGCTATAAGTTCCGGCAGACAAGTTATTAAATGTTCTACTGGTTTGAGGCCCTGAAGTCCCTATGGTTGGCGCTAATTGGTTTAATGTATATACATAGTTACTACCTTGACCTCCTGTAGGTATAGCAACTTCTACTGTACCATCTGCATCATTAAAACAATCTAATAGAGGTGTTGCCGTAATGGTTGTAAGGATAGGCGTTGGCTGCTCTAAATCTATACTTTCTGACACTTCACAACCTCTAGCATCTCTTACAGTAACTATATAATCAGGACCTGGTGAGGCAATTAGATCAGATAAGTCTGTAAAAACAGCATTAGCACTAAATGTTTCTACAACAACACTAGTTGTGGCATTTATCAACTGGTATTCGTAAGGCGTTTGTCCGCCTAATGCTTCGGCTCTTATGGCTCCTTTATCATTATCACATGTTACATTTGCCGTTTCAAAAAGAGAAAGTGTTAAAGCTGAAGATGGCGATTCTATCGTTACAACATTAGACATTGTAGTACAGAATGGACTATCAGTTTGTATCACATCTACTCTATAAGTCCCTCCTGATAAGCCCGTAATACTTACAGGATTAGTCGTTGTATTGGCTGCTATAGGTCCTCTTATAGATGTGTTACTACTATCGAAAACTTCATAAGTGTAAGCTCCAACATAATTTGCCACATTTAAATCGAATGTTCCAAGACCATCGTTAAAACAGGTCACATCGTTTGTCGCTATAAGTGTTATGGTCGCATTATCAAATGGTGCTATCGTAATATCTGTTTCAAAGAAACAGCCTGTATCGATATCGTTCACCCTAAAGAAATAAGTTCCTGGATCTGTGATTGGGAAAGTATTAGAGGCTTGTGCAGCTCCAGGTAATAATTCATAGGTAAAATTACCCGAACCTCCTGTAACGTTAACCGCTACAGAACCTGTACCATTACAATCTATTGGTGTTACAACACTAACAGGTGCTGCTGTAATCGTTGGCAGCGGATTAATGGTAACCGTATTAGTTGCTTCACAACCATTAGTATCTCTTACAAAAACCGTAATATTTTGCACAGTTCCTGTATCACTCACATCAAACGTATTTGTGGTAAAATAATTTGTACCATCTATACTATAACGGTATGGCGAAGTACCAGTACCAGCTGTCTCTGTTACCGTTATCGTAGATCGTCTCACCGTGTTATCTGGCGCACAAGCAAAGTCTGTTGCCGTTGCTGTAACTGCTAACTCTACGGGTTCTGTTATTGTAACTGTTTGTTCTTCTGTACAAGTTCTACCAGAAGTGACTCTTATGGTATAGTCTCCTGCAGGTAGGTTATCGAAAATATTTGATGTTTGCTGCGGACGCGTTATCGCTGGTCTGCCTTGTGTTGGGACTCCAGAAATAATCTCGTATTGATAAATAGGGTTATCATTACTTGGTAACGCAGCTAGGTTTACAGTAATACTACCATCGACCTCTGCATTACAACTTACGTTAACGATGACTGGTGTATCAAAAGTTACTGGCGTTGCTGCTGTTAAGTCTATAGTGGCCTGATTGGTACATGTTGTTATACCATCTGTAATTTCAAAAGTATAAGTTCCAGAATCTAAGCCCGTGAACTCTCCTGTAGTTGCACCAGTACTATTACTCGTAGCGCTAGCAGGTGCTGTTATTACATAACTATAATTCGCTGTACCAGAACCTCCTGTTCCTGCAACCGTAATTTCACCATCACCTTCAGTACACGATGGTAAGGCTTCAATTGTTGTAGCTAGACTTAAAGGCGGGTACACTCTTATGGTAGCTGTAGCTGTACATCCATTTGCATCTCTTACTGTTACGGTATGATCTGTTGGTACCGATGGTACACTAACCGTAAAGCTCGTACTTGTACTAAATGCACCATTGTTAAGGGCATATTCTAAAGTTCCTTGTCCAGAACTTGTAGCTACACTAAATGTATAAGCATCTCCAGTGGTATTACA
>CAZLTR010000045.1:8139-18638 GCA_964562415.1 uncultured Hyunsoonleella sp.
ATGGTACACTAACTGTAAATGTCGTAATAGTACTAAATGCGCCACTAGTATCCAGTGCATATTCTAAAGTTCGTTGTCCAGAACTTGTAGCTACACTAAATGTATAAGCATCTCCAGTGGTATTACACTGGTTGGCAGCAAAAATTGGTAAGGTTATAGTTGGTAATGGGTCTACAGCAATACGAATTAATCTAAATCCTGTACAACCATTACTATCTCTAACATATGCATCCCAATTCATACTTGTGGTTGGATCTAAAAACGTTGAATTACTAGTAGAATAATCCCCTACAGCTGGAGCAGGGTTTCCACTCACTACAAATGCATAGGTATACCCTGGTGTACCTCCAGAACCTGTAATTTGAACAAAAGCACCTTCATTACAATTGGCATTCTCTAATGTATCTACACCAACTGTCACTGGGTTAGGTTCTGGCACTACAATTGTTGCCGTTGCTGTACAATTTGTAATATCATCTGTTACTGTTATGGTTTGTATACCTGCTGGTAAAGCTGTTAAAGCTATGCTAGAAGCAGACTGACCTGTTATTGGACCAGCCGGTGTTACTCCTGTTATTGAATAACTGTAAGTTCCTGCAAAATCTCCAACAGTAAACGTCACTGCTCCATCACCACCTCCATTACAGGTCAATGCATTTATTAATTGTCCTGATACTGTAATATTGGTAACTGGTAATACAGTAAATGCTTACTCATAAGTACAAGAATTAGCATCTGTAACTTCAAACAAATAGGTGTCAGGAGCTAGTCCTGTAAATGTACCGCTAGCAGTACCTGTTGTATTTCCTGTAGCACTTGCTGGTGCTAAAATGGCATAACTCAATGTACCAACGCCTCCTGTAGCTGTTAGGCTTACATCACTTGTTGTTGCAGAACAAGTTACAGTTGTAGCACTAAAATCTAAGTCTGTAGGTGGGTCTAATGGTGCTATTGTTTCAACAATAGTAGTACTTAAACAGCCATTTACATCTCTTACTACTATATCTACATTTCCTGCTACATTAGTTGTAAATGTATTGCTTGAACTGAAATTTACACCATTATCAAAACTATAGGTATAGGGCGACGTACCTCCACTACCTGTAACAGTTATTGTAGCACTTTGCGTTGCGTTGTTAGTACCACATGTTAACACTGTTGCACTAGTTGTACCTGTAACAACAGTTGGTTCATCTATAGTAACTTGTGCAACCGCAGAGGTACAATTTTTACTATCTCTAACTTGTATATCATAAGTCGCTGGTGCCAAGCCTGTAAATGTATTAGCTGCTTGAAAAGCACCACCATTAATACTATACTGATATGGAGCAATACCATTAGCTGCTGTAACAACTATACTTCCATTAGTATCGCCATTACACGTTACATCTGCATGCGTTTCTGTTAATGTTGGCGTTGTATTTGGTGTTACCGTGATTACATCTGAAAGTGCAGGACAACCTGATGCCGGTGTTGCTTGATTATCAAATACTCTAAATTGATAATCTCCTGCTACTGCTGTTGTAAAAGGTGATGTTGCAGCACCAAAAGCACCTCCATTAAAGCTTACTTCAAAAGCGCCATAGATTCCTGTACCTCCTGTAGCTGTTAATGTAATACTTGCACTTGCAGTACAGTCTAAATCTTGTGTTAAATTTGCATTTAAAAACACTTGAGGCGCAACAACTAAAGTTGTTTGGGCTGTACAACCATTTGTATCTCTTATGGTTGCCGTGTAAGATCCTGGGCCATTAACTGTAAAGTTTGGACTTGCTTGAAATGCACCTCCAAGACTATAAGTAGGTATACCAACTGCCACTGTCCCTGATAAGGTGATGTTTAAAGGCGTTCCTACATAACATTGCTGATCTATTGTATTTATAGTAGGATCACTTGTTTCTGTAATAGTTACTGGTAGTGTAAATTGACACCCATTTGTATCTTCTACGACAATATCCCAAGTAGTTCTAGTGTTTGGATCTAATACTAAAACATTATTCGTTCCAAAATCTCCTGGTACAGGTGTGAAACCTGGTGCCCCTGCCGCATAAATATAGCCTGGCGTACCACCTGTTGCTGTCACTCTAACTTGGGCATCGGCATTACAATTAGCTGGTATATTACTGGTTATGCTTGCCGTAACCGATTGTATAGGTTGTGTTATGGTGAATGAAAAACTAGCTGGACACTCTGTTCCTGTAGCTTCTCTTACTTGTAATACATAAGTCCCTGAAGGAAGCCCAGTAATAGATGAAGACACTGGACCACCTGCTGCTCCAGATAATGTCCCATTAATGGCTGGTGCCACTGGATTTAAGGTCAATTGATCTAAAACTTCAAAATTTATATCTGTTACTGTAGGATCGTAGTTCTCTACTGTAAAATCTAAACTTCCATTATCTGCGCCATTACAGGTCACGTCTCTTGGAGTGGTTCCAGAGATTGCAATTGTAGATGGAGCTGCTGGTGTTGTAATTTCTAAAACAGAGATACAATTATTAACATCTTGTACTTGTAAAAAGTAGGTTGTATTGTGTAATAAACCCGTAAATGTAAATGTATCACTTGTTTGAGGTGGAGACGCCGTACCTGGTTGCCCAAATATTGAAAATATATAATCTGGAACACCCCCTGATGTCCTTACGGTATAATCCACACCTGTTGAACAAGTATTTGAGTCTACAAATCCTGTTAGATTTAATATAGGTGGCGTATTAATACGTTGTAAACCACTATTGTATTCACAACCGTTGTCATCAATAATGGTAATGATATAATCTCCAAATGTTAAGCCTGGGAAGGTATGTGTTGTCGCAGCTGTTGGGCCAGATGTCGCTAATTGATTGGAGTTTCTATCAAATAAGGTATATACAAAGTCTGAAACACCACCAGAGTTAATTGTTGCCGTAAAACTTCCTAAAGTATTTACATTACAAACAATACCTGTAGAGGTTAAAGTAACATCTATTGGTGGTGGATTATCTAAAGTCACAACCACGTTAGCTTCACAGCCTCTTGCATCTCTAACAATAAACGTATACGTTGCAGCCACTAAGCCTCCAAATACGTTTGAAGTTACAAAAGTGCCACCGTTTAAACTATATTGGAATGGTGCTTCACCTCCTGTAGGCGTTAAGGTTATTGTGCCATCGTTAAACCCATTACAGGTAGGATCTACATGTACCTCTGATGCTGTTACAAGAACCGTTGGCGTTACTGTAACCACATTGGTAAGCACACTACAGTTTGTTGTATTATCCGTAATTCTAAATTGATAATCTCCATCGGTACCAGTAGTCACCATAAAGGTTCCTCCAGCAAATGTACTTGTAAGTGTCGTAAAGGCAGCGCCATTAATAGATTGTTCTATTGTAAAATCATTAGAACCTCCAAAAGTTGTCACATCAATTGTAGCATCGGTTGGAGAAATCGCGGCACAAGTTAAGTCTTTCGTTAATACAGCATTGGCATTAAGCGGTTCAAAAACGTCTGTAGTTGTAGAACTAGTTGCCGTACATCCATTAGCATCTCGCACTGTTACAGTATAACTTCCAGCGGCATTAACCGTGAATGTTGGACTCGATTGAAAAGCAACACCATTAATACTATACTCTAATGGTGCTAAACCTCCAGACCCTGTTGCTGTAAATGTGTAAGCTGTTGTTGCTGTACATTGGTTTGATGCTAAAGTTGGTGTTGTTACTGTTGGCGTACCGTTATCTACTATGGTAACTGTTGTATTGAATACACAATTATTTGCATCGGCCACATAAACATCCCAAACTAAATCTGCTCCACTATTTGTATCTACTGTTAATACATTAGTAGTTACATAAGCACCTGGTGCAGGAGCAGAAGCTCCATTTAGTACAGCTGCATACCTGTAACTTGGAGTTCCTCCAGTTGCTGTTACGGTTATTTGTGATTCGTCATCGGTACAAAATACTGGTGTTGGAGATGCTGTAGCGCTTAAAGCGGTTGCAGGCTCTGTTATTGTAACGGCAACGTCATCGGTACAATTAGTAGTATTATCTGTTACCTCTAAAGTATAGGTTCCTACTGGTAATCCTGTAATATCTATAGTATTTCCAGATTGGAGTGTTGTACCTCCTGCTGGGCTAAAACCACTTATAGTATAACCGCCTCCTGAAACTCCTGATACAGTATAACGTATAGCACCTGTACTCTCTCCTCTACAACCTACATTACTTAATACGGCTCCTGTTACCGCTATTGGTGTTACTGGGGCTACAGTATAAGATTCTGTAACAAAACAGCCTGTATCATCGGTAACTCTAAATACATAGGTATCTGGAGCTAAGCCAGAAAAAGTTCCTATAGTGTTTGTGGTTACAGCACCAGAAGGCGCTGTGATTTCATAACTTAAAGTCCCTACTCCTGTCCCTGGAGTTACATTTATTGTAACATCACTTGTAGTACTTGTACACGTCACAGGTGGCGCATTTGTAATTGAAGTAATCGCTGGAGGATTTAAACGTGTTAAGGTTTCAGAACCATTAACTGTACAGCCATTAGCATCTCTTACTTCCCATGTAATCGTTTGGTCTGCTCCATTATCATCTACCGTTAATACATTATTTGCACTAAATCCTGAACCATTAAAACTATACAAATATGGCGTAGTTCCTCCAGAAGGTGCGTTTATTGTAACACTTCCAGATTGACTGGCATTAGAAGCACTACAACTAAATGGTACAGCTGTAGCAGTAGCTGCTAAGGGTGTTGGTTCTGACAATGTAACTGTACCTGAAAATGTACAAGAATTAGCATCTGTGATCACATACGGATAGGATCCTGCTGCAAGACCAGTATATACAAATACTGTAGAAGAAGCGCCTCCATTAAACTCTATACTATATGGTTCTTGTCCTCCTGAAGGTAATAATTCTATACTACCGTTAGCATCGCCATTACATAATGGGTTTACTACAAGCTCACTTGCTGTTGGCGTTGTAATTGGTGCTACTGTAACTGCACTAGATTCTACCGTACAATTATTTGCATCTGTGATTAAAAACTGATACGTATCTGCTGTAGCTGCTGTGTATATAAAAGTAGTTCCTGTAACCGCAATTGGTGTGCCCGAGAACCCTGAACCTCCAATGTTTACATCATAAGTAAAAGGTGCTGTCCCTCCTGTAATAGTTCCTGTAATTTCGGCTTCAGGCGATGTTGTACAGTCTAAGCCTTTTGTAACCTCTGGCGCTATCGTTAATTGTGGCGCAATAGTGAGTGTTACAGGGGTTGTCGTTGTACATCCAAAAGCGTCTCTTACCACTACACTATAAGCGTTTGGTGCTAAATTTGTAAACGTATTGCTGCTATCAAAGGCACCTCCATTTAAACTGTATTCATAAGGTGGTGTTCCTCCACTGGCATTAACAACTATAGTCGCTCCATTTACAGCGTCGAAACATTGATCGGATGTTGCATCTAAGGTTGCTGTAGGATTCGTTGGTGTTGACAAATCGAAAGTTGTTGACACATCACAACCATTAGCATCTTCTACAGTAACAGTATATGTTCCAGGCTGTGATAAGCCTGTAAATGCATTTCCAGATTGGAAAGGCAAGACAGAAGCATCTGGTTGCTCCAATTGATATCTATAACCTCCAGAACCACCATTTGCTGTTACCGTTACCGTACCATCTGTAGCACAAGTTATTGGAGTTGCTGCGGCACTAACAGTTACTTGCGAAGGCGCTGGTGCAATAGTAGCAGATGCAGTAGCCGTACAATTGGTATCGCTATCTGTCACTACAATAGTATATGTATTTGCTCCTAATCCTGTAATATCAATTACCGCTGTACCAGGTGTAACAGGTCCAGAATTAACCGTATAAGTGAAATTTGATGAGCCCGATACTGTAAAACGAACTGCGCCATCTGTTTCACCAAAACAACTAATTTCATTCACGGTTTCTCCAATAACACTTAAAGCGGGTAATGTAGGTACATTATAGGTTTCGGTGTATGTACAGTTATCCGCATCTCTTACCTCAAAAGTATAAGTATCTGGATCTAAGTTTGTAAATGTTGTTGAACTTTGAAACGCAGTAACCGCGGCGGCAGGTGCTGTTATTCTATATTCTAAAGGCCCTCTACCTCCTGTTGTAGAGGCTATGGTTATATCGGTTGTTAAAGACGGACAAGTTAATGGCGTATTACTAAATGCTAGGTCTGTTGGAGGATCTAAAGGCGCTATAACTATAGATTCTGTAATTGTACATAAATTATCATCTCGTACTGTAATCGTGTAACTACCATCTGTTAAACCAGAGAATGTAGTTCCTATTTGAAAATTAACACCATCTATACTGTAGGTATATGGACCTGAACCCCCCTGCGCATTAGATACTGTAATTTCTCCATTACCTAAACATGAATAAGGCGTTGTAAGAGCTATGTCTGCAGTTAATTGAGCCACTGCTGTGATAACCACTCTTTGAGCTGTCGTAAAACAAGGCGGCTCTGTACCTGTTGTGTATTCTACTACAACATCGTAATTACCATCTCCTAAATTCGCGAAATTAGGTGAAGATTGATAAGTCGTTCCATTGTCAATACTATACCGTAATGTGTTACCATTAGCATTAGAAACGTTTATCGAAATGCTACCTGTATTTGGTGCATCGGCACATAAAATATTTGTAGACGCTACCGTAAATTGTGGCGCTTCTATTTGATCTACATCTATAGTGGTTTCTGCTTCACAATTATTAGAATCTACAACCCTAACCGTGTAAGTTCCAGGCGTAGAAATCTCTACAATTGGAGTATTTTGAAATGTAGCAGCATTATTTACAAAATAAAAATAAGGTGCTGTTCCTCCTGTCGCAGTAATTGTAATTTCTCCTGAATTACATTGTGTTAGTGGTGTTGTTAAAGCAGAAGTAGCCTCTAACAAATCTGGTACCGTAATGGTGACATTTGCTGTTTCTAAACAACCGTCTTCGCTTGTAGCTGTAACCGTATAATTACCACCTGTAAGATTCTCGAATGTAAAATTATTAGCGCTAATAGGGCCTACCGTATTAATTACGGTTCCCCCTCGTGATAAACTAAATGTATATTGCGCTTCTGCATCTACAAGGGTCGCTCTAATTTCTCCCAGATCATCACTACATAAGGGTTGCGTTGTGCTTAATTCAAAAGTAACTTGGCGTTCTCTAATTTGAACATTAGGTACTGTAAAAATACAAGGATTTGGACTTACGCCTATTTGACGCGCCGTTACCGTATAAATTCCTGGTGTCGTCACAGAGAATGTATTACTACTTTGATAGTTTGTGCCATCAATACTATATTCATAATTACTAGGCACATTACCAACTACAATGGTTCCGGGGGTAGTACAGATAATATCTGTCGCATCGGCAGTAGGCGTCAATAGATTTTGGAACACATTGAAATAAAATTGATTGAAACAGCCTCCTGCGTAATTTAATGTTATACGGTATTGTCCTGCGGTATCTGCTAAATAATTAGGACCTGTTTCTACTTGATTCCATGTACAGCTTGTACTTGTATTGGCACAATCTGGGTTTGCAACTGCAGCACAGCTGGTTTCATCCAATACTTCCCATATTATGGATGAAGTGTCTGTAATATTCGTTTGGAAAAATCTTGAATCGTTAGCGCCACATAAAAAGATATTAGACAATTGTTCGCCATCATCTGGACAAGTCACGACTTGATCTGCAAATTGAAGAATTGGATCTGTATCGGTATCGGCGAATAAGGTTACATTATACTCTTGAGTAATAGATTGACATGGTGCTACCGCCGTATTAAACGAATAATACGTTCCTGTAGCATCCACCGTGATAGATTGTGTCGTTCCAATTACAGGGGTTCCTGAAGGGCTTGTAGACCAAGAATAGGAATCGTAACCATTTGCCGCTGTAAGTACTGTCGTGTCTCCACATAATACCACATCTTCTTCAAACGTACAATTTAAATCTGCTAAAAAATTAGTCGAACTTGGTATTAGCAAACACCCTGTATTGGTACTAAAACTTGGATCATCTGATATTGTAAACTCCGTATTTAAAGAACCTTGATACGTACTGAATGCTTGGTTTTGTACTAAATTAGAACACACATCGGTTAACAAACTACAATCTGATACCACTCTTACTCTAAATCGAATGGATTGCTCTACATCATCACCTTCTTCTACAATGGAATCGTCTACTGCAAATATAAGCTCTCGCGTCGCAGGATTATAACTTTGCACGGTAACACCTGGCGGTAAAAATTCTATATCATTATTAACGTCGAACTCAATATTTATGGGCAACACATCTCTTATTGTAAAATTAGTTGCATCATCGTTACCTGTATTCCTAAACCCAATAACATAGTTTAACTCTTCTCCTAAACCTACTAAATCGCCTTCAATATCGTTACCTGAGGTATCTTCTACTAATTTTGTGAGTACTATTTCGGGCTCAATAATATCAACAGATAACGCATAAAAATAAGGGAAGTACGTATCTCCAAACGTTACTAAGTTTACATCTGCAGACGTTGCCCCATTAGCTATTACTAAATTGCTAGGGTTTGGTACGGTAATTACTCCTGTATCAAAACCTAATGTATTCAAACTGTTAGGGTTGCGAGTAGCAGGTAAGCCATTTAACTGAGATACAGAACTATTAAAAAAATTGGTAAATGAACGCCCAGGAGCTGAAAGCGCAAAACCATTTATACCAAGTTGATCATTCACTATATTGCTATCACCTTCTAATGCTGCAAATGCAAAATTAGCCCTTACTGGCCCTACTGGTATAGTCGTGAAACCAGATACTGGAACTGTTAGAAATTGATTTCCTCCAGCTACACTAATAGCACTAAACCCATCAAAACTTGTAATCAGTCGTCCCGTTACTGTAGGATCCTCATAAACTATAAATAAAGACCACCCTGCAGAGTGTCCTGTAAAATTACTAAAATCGGCGGTTCTACCTTCCGCACTAGATACATTTGCAACGGTATAAGTTCCTATTGTATTTGTGAGGCCTCTAACAATAGTCGTAACATCAGCATAACATGCATAAGGAAAACTATTACCTCCATCTACAGAAGTGCCGCTATTCCCATTACTTCCTGTTGCATTTGTATCGAATATAACTTCACCTGTTATACTGTTGTATCCCCCACTCGGCCCTCTTAATAAGACTTGATCTATAGGAGCTGTTCCTGCATTTACAGCACTCCAATACAATCCTGCATGAATAATTTCGAAACAATTAGGATTTGGAATTGTTAAGTCGGCACTTGAAGAACTAAATGTTTGCGTATTTAATGAATCGATATCGATATACCGCATGTCTTGAGAATCATTAAACGCAAGTACATCATTAAACGGGTCATTACTTGGGCCTAATATGTTATTACCAATCAAAACGATATCACCACTAACCGTTTGATTGAATCGTGGTGTAAAAGGCACAAAATTCTGCGCAAACAAGGGCAAACTTAGCAGTAAAACTAGTACAAAGGTCCAGTAGTGTGTGTAAGTAGGTTTTTTCATAATGTTTGGTTTTTACATTTCAATTATTTGGGCGCTAATTGAAATATTATTTAGTTGTTTCTTCTTTAGTTATCGATTTTCACTAAACTCATTTGACTATTATATGGTGCATCACTTTTTTCTTGTAGTGCTTTTTTAGCTGCACTAATAGAACTGTATTGATTCACATACATAAAATACTTATTTGTATTTACATCAAAAAAGAAGTTAATGTTTTTCTCACCAGACTCGACTACTTTTGTTACGAAATCGTCACGCTTATTAACATCGGTGTGCACAGCTATTACCATGTAATATCCAGGTTTTTCGTTAAGGATATTTTTCACAATCTGAATATTATTTGACTTTTTCTGCCCAAAATCAAAATCAGCTTCAGTATAAGGCTCTGCTCTTAAACTAGTAGATTGTTTTATTCTTGATAATGCTGCTTTATCCTTATTGTAGCGATCTTGTTGGTTATCGAAAGCTGCTTTTCTAATACGACGCTTTCTTTCAAAATCTAATGCAGTTTTAATGCTATCTAAATTAGACATCAAATCTTGTCGCGAAGCTATTATTTTTGCTTGTTCTGCTTTTAATCGCACTAATGTTTTTTCATAAAAAGCATTTACAGGATCATTTTTGTCTTTAACCTTTTTCTTTCGTTCTGCATATAAGGTTTCTAGTTCAGTTATCTTTTTATTTTGATCTTTAAGAGCGTCATCTATTCTTATTTTTAAACTTTCTAAAGCTTGGTTTTCAGCAGAAACACTTTTAAAAGGTTTAGGAGCAAGGTATATACCCTGTTCACTTAAATCATTTTCTTCTTTTAAATCGTCTAGATCTTTTTGCTTATTAGCTATTTTTTCTGAAAGTCGGCTTAATAAACTCTCTTGAGATTTAAATGCTTTATTTGTACGACGCGACAAATCATGGCCGAACGTCGCTCTAGAATAGAGGA
>CAZLTR010000046.1:0-18106 GCA_964562415.1 uncultured Hyunsoonleella sp.
TCCAATGCAATTCTTTTGCTTTAACAAACAATGCCTTTCTATAAAGGCCTGGATGGTTTTTACCTTGCCCAGTGTAAATTATATTATCTTCCACATTGGTATCTATAACAAATAACGGTTCTGGTGTGCCTCCAACCCCTAACCCTTTACGTTGGCCTTTGGTAAAGTAATGCGCGCCTTGATGGCGCCCTACAACAGAACCATCTTTTATTGTATATGTTATTTTCTTCGCTAAATAGTCTAACCGTTCCTCTAAAGACTCAAAATCTGGAGGCGTCGTATTATAAAGTGAATGTGTTGCAGACACCTCTATAATAGCACCTTCTTTTGGTTGTAATTGTTGTTGCAAAAAGTCTGGCAACTTTACTTTGCCTATAAAACACAAGCCTTGAGAGTCTTTCTTTTCTGCAGTTACCAAATCTAACTTTGCCGCAATATCCCGTACCTCTGGTTTTGTTAACTCTCCAATAGGGAATAAGGCTTTAGCCAGTTGTTGCTGAGACAATTGACATAAGAAGTAAGATTGATCTTTATTGGTATCTACGCCAGATAACAATCTATACACCTCATTACCTTCTACATTTAAGGTACTTTTTCTACAATAATGTCCTGTAGCTACATAATCTGCACCTAAATTTAAAGCAATATCCATAAAGACATCAAACTTTATTTCACGATTACATAACACATCAGGATTTGGAGTTCTACCATTTTCGTATTCTTTAAACATATAATCCACAATACGCGTCTTGTATTCAGCACTTAAATCTACTGTTTGAAAGGGAATTCCTAGCTTGTCAGCAACTAACATCGCATCGTTACTATCATCGAGCCAAGGACATTCATTAGAAATTGTGACAGAATCATCATGCCAATTTTTCATAAACAACCCAATAACGTCATAACCTTGCTTTTTTAACAAATAGGCTGCAACACTTGAATCTACCCCCCCTGATAAGCCAATAATAACACGTTTCATGTTCTAAATATTCATTTAAAAAGCTACAAAGATACGCATTTGCATGACTTTAACTTTATAATAAAATAACAGATAAAACACATAAAATTTCAATTTTGTTTAATTTTGAGTGTTTTTATGAAACGAAATTGTATTTTTGTTTCACTTCAAATGAATATTTATTAAAATTAACTTAGATGAAAAATTTAAAATTGATCCCAACAATGGCATTATTTGTAATGACATTATTCATTGCTACATCTTGTAGTGACGACGACGAAGGTGCTTCTGTTCCTGTAATAGAATCGATAACTGAAATCGCTACAGATAGTCAAAATTTAACCACTTTTGCAGCAGCTGTACAACGCGCTGATTTAACAGCTGTATTAAATGGTTCGGACAAATTCACTGTTTTGGCTCCGACAAATGATGCTTTCGACGCGTTTTTACAAGCTAACAATTTTAATAGCTTGCAAGATGTACCTGTTGATGTATTGAGACAAGTATTATTATATCACGTTTTAGCTGGTACACTTACAACATCTAGTTTATCTCCAGGATACATTTCTACTTCAGCTACTAAAGGTGGAGCAGATGATCTAAAAAACTTAAGTATGTTAGTAAGTACAGATAATGGTATCATACTTAACGGTACTGCTTCTATAGATAATCTTAACGCTAACATATCGGCGACAAATGGATTAATACATTCCATAGATGCTGTTTTATCCTTACCTACAATTGCAGATCATGCAAGTATAAACCCAGAACTAGCAAATCTAGTAGAAGCCTTAACTTTTGTAGACACTCAGCTTGGTGAAGACTCTAACCTTGTAGAAACCTTTAGCAGTGCTAGCGAAAATGGGTTTACTGTATTTGCACCAGTTAATGATGCTTTTGCCGATTTGATCTCTAGTATTAACCCAGAAACAGACACCTTTGATGAACTTACTCAAACAATAGAGGATATTGAAGACGAAGAGGAGAGAGATGAGCTTGCTGAAGAATTAGGTACAACAGTTAGAGATGTTTTATTAACTCATGTAATTGATGGAGAAATTCCTTTTTCTAGTCTAAGTACATCTGATTTAACAACTTTAGAAGGTAGTGAGCTTTCTCATGATGCTATCAACGCTACAATATCTGATACTGAAGGAAACACAAATGATATCACTGTTTTCGACATTGAGGCTACTAATGGTACTATTCATGTTATAGATGGTACGCTAGCTCCATCTACAGATGAATAATAAAAATAAGAAATAGAATTATTTCTACAACAGAAATATTTAAAAGGTCTCTTTATGAAAATTAAAGAGGCCTTTTATTTTAAATTAAAGTACCTACTATTCTACCTATGATATAATATTTTGTGATGCATTACACCAAAACTGCTTTGTGTTTATACTATGATTTCCTGTAGACTAAAAACAGATATAGCATTCTTCTCTAACTTAACGTGTATAACTTTAAAAGTTAAAATTTACACCATCACATATATGTTTCATTCTATCAATGCCTCCTCTCAGGCTTTATATCATTTTTATGCTTTAAAAAATACTCTTGTAGACAGAATTAAAGTAAAAAACATATTTTGTTTAATTTTAAGTGTTTTTTATGAAACAAAAACACCATAATGTTTAATTATTTTGTATTTTTGATAAACAACATAGTGCTAACTAATTATGCAAAATCAAAAATTAATTAAAAAACTAACAGTATTCGTAGTGCTGTTATTAGTTATAAGCTATTGCAGTAACAATGATGCGCCAACTGTAATAGAACCAAGAATCTTAACAGATGGTACCGTAACAGCCCCTAGTTTAAGTAATTTAGTTATAACGCCGCAACGAGCGTAACTCATTAATACTTTAGATAATTCAAGTAGGTATACAAGCTACAAACGGTATGGTACGTGTTATAGATAGAGCTATTAGACCCGCAACAGAAGAAGATGAATTAAAAAATATAGTTTGGTTTGTTTAATAGACAATAAAAATTGTCTATGAAAAAGGAAAGGCTGTCTAAATGTTAGACAGCCTTTTTCTATACGGTATTTCTAATATAGTGATTAGATAATTGAATTTAAGAATTTAAAAATCATAGCCTATGCTTGCACCAAATGTTGCAGGGTTTCCTACCCATACCACATCTTTTGCGCCATTAGAGAAAGGTTCTCCAAAAAATTCTGTAATATAATCTTCTCCAAGAATATTATCTCCCCAAGCAAAAATGGATAGATTTTTATTAAACTTAAAGCCTACTTTTCCGCTTAATAAGCTGTATGCTGAAGATACCGCAGCATTGTCTTCATGCCAATAAATATCTCCTGTCCCTTTTAATAATACATTCGCATTAAATTGTGTGTTCTTAGTAAAGTCTATTTTAGATTCTACACCAAGAGCAAAACTGTTTTGAGGAATAAATGGAGTTCTGTTACCAGCAACATCAAACTCACTATTATCAATTGTACTAAATCTAGCTGTACCTTTTGTAATTGTAGAGGTACTTAAACCATAACCTGCAAAAACATCAAAGTATTTAGAAGGTCTCACTCTTAAATCCACTTCAAAACCATAAGATTCACTTTCCTCAAAGTTTATAATTCCATTTCTAATACTACCATCGCCTGTACCACCGCCAACAAGTAATCTAAATTGTTGTTGGTTGGTAAAATCGATGTAATATGCTGATGCGTTTAATAGCACGCGATCCTTCCAAAAGCTATTTTTTATTCCAAATTCAAAATTGTCTGTCAATTCTGGTTCATACGTTAAATCGATACCACCTACGCGATCTTGATTAAAGCCTCCGTTTCTATAACCTCGACCATAATTGGTGTACAATAAAACATTATCTAAAGCTTTATAAGCTATCGAAAATTTTGGTTGCAATTCAGAGTCTGTTCTTTGCTGTTCTTCTGTTAAGGCAATATTCTCTTGAGAGATGTCATCATTATCGAATCGCAATCCAAAAGATACCGTTAATTTATCTGAAAGTTTGTAATCTAAAAATCCAAATGCAGCAAGTGTTTTAAAAGAATTTGTAAAATCTCCAACACCTAAACGCACCCGTTGATCTATAGGAATAAAAGGCGCTTCTACTAGACCTGCATTTAAAAAGACCTCTGTAAAAAACAATTTATCCGAATTTTGGTAAAAAACACCCAAATCCCAACTCACTTTAGAATCGTTAGCGACAGAACTTACACGTATTTCTTGGTTAAATGTTTCTGAATTACTGTCTTGGTTTTGTCTTAAAATGTCAACATTGGTATAATCAAAATCTCCAAAGTTATTACGATCAGATTTATTATAAGATGTCGAACTCACAATTTTCACATCATCTAAACTAAACTGCAATCTCGCATTCCCATAAAGCCCTTCTAAAGAAGATCCTCCTAATTGGTCTGAAACAATAGCATAGTTATCAAAATTGTCTGGTGCAGCATTAGCTACAAGTGGTGTTTCTGGTGTTTCATCAACTATAGGAGATGCAAAATAAGAACCACCACCTTCAGAATCTAAATATTGTCCAGTAACGGTCAACTTAGCTTTGCTTGAAAAAACAGCTCTTATCTGTCCTCTTACTGTAGTTTCATCTATAAAATCTACAGGTGTATTTAAGAATTCATTATCTATAACACCATCGCCTTTTTTTGAAGATGCAGAAATTCTATAAAACAATTTATCTTTAGCTAAAGGGCCAGAAGTTACAAATTGTCTTTTAAAGGTATTACCACTACCATACCCTAATAACACATTATGCTTAAAATTGTTTGTTGGCTTATTAGTTAGGATGTTAACAGCTCCTGCAATGGCATTTTTACCATATAATGCCCCTTGCGGTCCTTTTACCACTTCTATTAGAGCAATATCAAATAATTCTTGATTGATTAAATTGGCATCAGGTAAAGTTACTCCATCTACAACAAAAGCTATTGGAGATTCCCCATTTCTAATATGAGATATCCCTCTAACCGTAATAAAGTTATTTCCTAAACCTAATGAAGATGTAAAATTAACATTAGGCACATAATCTGTAAATGTTTTAAGATTTTCAATCCCCTTAGTTTCTATAGTTTCTGAGGTATAGGTCACTACAGATTCTGGTATGTCTTGTGTAGATTCTGCGCGTCGTCTTGCTTGACCTACGACACCTTCAAAACCATAAACTACAAGCTCGTCTAGCTCATTTACCGTTTCTTTTAAAAGGATATTAATTCTTGAGTCCTCTGT
Source organism: uncultured Hyunsoonleella sp. (assembly GCA_964562415.1). Classification (GTDB taxonomy): domain Bacteria; phylum Bacteroidota; class Bacteroidia; order Flavobacteriales; family Flavobacteriaceae; genus Jejuia. The sequence goes on from CAZLTR010000046.1 coordinate 5,197, forward strand.
TACAAGAACCTCCTGAGTCTCATAGCCGATGTAAGAAAACACAAGTGTGGCATTAGCATTCACCTTAATTTGAAAACTTCCATCAAAATCTGAAGTAGTCGTATTATTTGTATTCTTTTCGGTTATAGAAACCCCATAGAGCATGTTTTCTGTACTCGCTACGATACCCCTTATTGTTGTTTTTTGTGCAACAGCAGATGCGGCTAAAAACAATGTTAAAAATAGTAGTTTGAACTTCATAAGTTAAGCTTTTTTCGATTTAGGCTGCGAAAGTAAAAATTAGAAATTCAAAAGCTAATTTATAAAAGAGAATAAACCATGTAAATCGTTAAAAACCGTATTTCATCGACAAAATTCGTTATTTTTTCAATAAAAAGAAAGAAAATTAATTCACAAAAATACAATTAAACTAAATTTAAGTCGTATTTTTTTGTAGTATTTAAAACTTTTTAGTTTCAACAATTTTCCCTTGGTCATAATAGGTCCAAGTACCATGTTTTTTATCTGCTTTATAATACCCTTCTGTTTTTAAATGTCCAGAGCTATCATAAAATTGAGCCTTACCATGAAGCTTCCCCATAACGTACATGTATTTTTTAATCAGCGCACCATTTTTAGCATACCATAAGGCTTCTCCATCTAGTACGCCACCTTTGTAATAGTTTTGCTCTGCGATTTGACCATTTTTATAATATACAATACGTTCGCCGTGTAACGCACCTTCTGTATTATAATGTTCTATTATAAGTAATTGTTGCGAATTACGCTGATAGTACTTCCAAGCACCTATATAAGTCTTTCCATTCATCTCCCCTTCACTAACCACCATACCGTCTGGATCGTAAAACGTAACTTTGGCAACAGGAGTGCTTTCATTAAATTCTCGGGTTGCTGTTAAAACTGCTTTTCCTTTAACATTTTTAAAAAATTTAAAAAGCCCTACTTCCTTCCCATGATCGAAAGTCCCTTGGTAACGCAATATATTAGTCCCTTTAAAGACTTTTTGCCATTGCCCATGTCGTTTTCCTGCTGTATCGTATTGATTGTATTCTTGAGCGCTTAAACGCATCCCTACAGTTAAAACTATAACCAAAAGAAAACCTATTGATTTCATAAAATCTACTTTTTAAATAAATTACGTTTATGTTACTAACCTTCTAACGTCTATTATTTTAATTTCTTGTATAAAAAAAGCTGCCGTTACAGGCAGCTTTTAAAATTTATTTTTTTCGTTTTTGTTGCATTTGTTTTTGCTGTTCTGCCTGTTCCATCATTTGTTTCATCTTAGCTTGAAACTTACTTTCTTTTTTAGGCTTCTTTTTATTTTCTTGAATCTGTGCATGAATTTTATCTTCATCCAAAATGTAATTTTTTATAACTAAAATAATTCCAATACTTATGGCATTAGAAATAAAATAATACAAACTCAAACCAGATGCATAATTATTAAAGAAAAACAACATCATGATTGGCGAAAAGAACATCATATACTTCATCATCTTGGCCATATCTGGCATGCCTTCTTGCTGTGGTTGTGCTTGCACATTTTGCCCTGTTGTTAAACGCATATAAAAGAAAATAGCAATCGATGCAAGTATAGGAAACAAACTTACGTGACTCCCATAAAAAGGAATATGAAATGGTAATTCTAATACCGTGTCGTATGATGATAAATCTTCTGCCCAAAGGAAGCTTTTCTGTCTCAAATCAAAGGCAGACGGAAAAAATTGAAATAAGGCATAAAATACAGGTAATTGTATTAATGCTGGTAAACACCCAGATAAAGGACTAGCTCCAGCTTTAGTTTGTAAAGCCATCGTTTCTTGCTGTGCTTTCATCTTGTTGTCCTTATACTTTTCGCGAATAGCATCCAACTCTGGTTTTAGAATTTTCATCTTTGCCTGCGATAAGAATTGCTTATACTGTACAAACGACAACATTATTTTTACTAAAATTGTCATTACTACAATAGCAATACCATAAGGTAAGAAACCGCCTAAGAAACCAAATAGTGGCATAAAAACATAACGGTTTATAAATCCAAAAATTCCCCATCCAAAAGGCACAATCTCGTCTAAATTTCTATTGTAAGCATTAACCACATCAAAATCGTTAGGCCCTATGTACCAGTCCATAGATTCACTGATTTCGCCTCCTTTAAGTTCTAATGGTAGTTTAGAGGTAAATAGTTTCGTATACACCGTATCGATCTCTTCATCCTCTACTAAATTCTCTGCGGTAATACGCGCTTTTTTAAAAGGTGCATCCGTTAATAATACTGATGAAAAGAAGTGTTGCTTATAACCTAGCCAGGTGACGTCTTCGAGATCTTCTTCAGCATTTCTAGCTCCTGTATAATCTGCATGTCCTCCATCATGCTCATAATGAACATCGGTATATCTATTTTCATAAGATATACTTTTAGCATGACGGTAACCTTTTAATTTCCAATCTAAATTAATGTTTTGCGAACCATTAATCACATTACTAAGACCTTGAGACTTCACACTAAAGTCTATCATATAGTCATTTGGCTTTAATGCATAGCGGTATTCCAAAAATTGACTTTCAGAAACCTTCAATTTCATTGAAACTATAGTCTGCTCACCTTGTTTAGATACTTTTGGTTCGAAATATAAATCGCGCGTATTAAACGTTCTATTATCAGTAGTACCAAAATTTATATTAAAATCGGCATTTTGATCTTTTACAATATAAATAGGCTCTGCCTTATAATCGACGAACTGTTTCAATTTCACTTTTGAAAAATAGCCTCCTTTACTATTAAACGTAAGCGTAAACACTTCGGTTTCTACTACAATTTCTTTTTGAGCTACTCGTGTTGCAGAATATGCAAAAGCTCCTAATTTGTTTTGAAGTTGTAGCTTTTGAAGCGAATCCAATCCTGTTCCTACAGCATAATCTTCTGCTGTTGTTACTAGGGTTTGCTTTGCTTCTTTTGCTTTGGCTTCTGCTGCTACCTCCTCTTGCTTTGCTTTTTCTTGTGCTTCTAACTCTTCTGGTGTTGGTTTATTTTGCCAGAACATATAGATTAAAATCCCGAAGATTAATACAAAACCTATAATCGAGTTAATATCTAATTTTTTTTCTTCCATAATTATAAATTGATCCTATTTAAAAGAAAAGGATACTAATTCTTGTCAAAAAAGTATCCAATATATCTTATTGTGCCATAATGGCACCTATTTTGATTTTTTATGTTTAAATGCGGCTTTAACAAATGCTACAAATAAAGGATGTGGATTAGCTACCGTACTTTTGTATTCTGGATGGTACTGTACCCCCATAAACCATGGGTGTGCTTCTACTTCTACAATTTCTACCAAATTTGTTTTGGGATTAAAACCTGTAGCTTTCATTCCCGCAGCTTCTATTTGCGTTTTATAATCACTATTAAACTCGTAGCGATGTCTATGGCGTTCTTTAATGGCATCGGTTTGGTAAATTTTGGCCGCTTTACTACCTGGTACCAATTGGCATGCCCACGCGCCTAAACGCATAGTGCCCCCTTTATCTTTAATATTTTTTTGCTCCTCCATTAAATTAATAACAGGATGTGCTGTTTCTGGCTCCATTTCGGTCGAATTGGCATCTTTTAGTTGCAATACATTTCTAGCAAATTCGATCACTGCCATTTGCATTCCTAAACAAATCCCTAAAAATGGAATGTTTTGTTCTCTAACATACTTTACCGCAGAAATCTTACCTTCAATACCGCGCTCTCCAAATCCAGGCGCTACTAAAACACCATCGAGATGCCCCAGCATAAGTTCGGCATTTTCATCATTTAAATATTCAGAGTGCACCGATTCTACATTTACTTTCACCTCATTTTCGGCTCCTGCGTGTATAAACGCTTCCAATATAGATTTATACGAATCTTGTAACTCGACATATTTCCCTATTAATCCAATATTAACTTCTGTTTTAGGGTTTTTGTGACGGTGTACAAATTTATTCCATACATCAATGTTAGGCTCAGAACTTTCTAAAGCTAATTTTTTAAGTACAATTTTATCTAAGCCTTCTTTCAACATTAAATTAGGGACATCATAAATTGTAGAAGCATCTATAGATTGAATTACAGAATCTGCAGTTACATTACAAAACAATGCTAATTTTCTGCGCAAATCTTTTGGTAGTTTATGCTCTGTTCTACACACTAAAATATCGGCTTGCACACCACTTTCCATAAGTGTTTTTACGCTGTGTTGTGTGGGCTTTGTTTTGAGTTCGCCTGCTGCCGATAAGTATGGCACTAATGTAAGGTGAATCACAATACCATTGTTTTCTCCTAAATCCCATCGCAATTGTCTTACGGCCTCTATATAAGGTAGCGATTCTATATCACCAACAGTTCCACCTATCTCTGTAATAACAATATCATAGTCTCCAGACTTTCCTAATATTTGTACCCGACGTTTTATTTCGTTAGTAATGTGCGGAACAACTTGTACCGTCTTCCCTAGAAACTTTCCTTGACGTTCTTTTTGAATCACACTTTGATAAATACGTCCTGTCGTTACGTTATTAGCCTGACTTGTAGGTACATTTAAAAAACGCTCGTAATGCCCTAAGTCCAAGTCTGTTTCTGCTCCATCTTCTGTAACATAACACTCGCCATGTTCATAAGGATTGAGTGTCCCTGGATCTACGTTGATATATGGATCTAATTTTTGGATGGTGACTCTATAGCCTTGCGCCTGTAGTAGCTTGGCTAATGATGCTGCTATTATCCCTTTACCTAATGAAGATGTAACCCCTCCGGTTACAAAAATATATTTTGTATTGCTTGTCATGTTGCGCTTGTAAACGCAGGCAAATTTACAAAATAAAAATAGTTATTTTAGAATTGTTTTTCAACTATTTATTGGTTTATTGCTATTCCTGTAAACCTGCTGAAAATAAACTTATTAAACGTTTTTTTAAAAGGACTTCGTTTCGATTTTAAAAATGTTTCTAGAACTTTCAAAACGATGGCTTCTAGCTTTGTAAAGTTTAGCCCAAAACGTACTTAAGCAACACTGATAAATTTGAACGTTACAACTAATTGTATACCACTATTAAAAACACGAAATCTACACGTTAGTATTTATTCATTACCCTTACATTTACTTCAAATAATTCGCAAACAGCTACTTTAATGTCGAAACCTTATGCCAATCCTGCACTTCAAAATGAAATTGTATTTTTAAATGCTACTCACGAGCAGCTTTATTTTAGAACCTACCTTAAGTCTGGCGGAGGACAAAAACAAACACATTATCACACAAAATTCTGTGAGCATTTTAAGGTAATTAAAGGTGAGTTACAGGTCGAAATAAATGCAACAACCAAGACACTTTATAAAAATGACACTGCTACAATTCGGCCCTATGAAGTACATCGGTTTTATAATGCTTCTAATACAGATGTTATTTTTGAAGTAGAAGCACGGCCAGCATTAGACTTAAAACAAGGGTTTCAAATTATGTATGGTTTGGCTAGTGATGGCAAAGTAAATACAGCTGGCATTCCTCGCAATATCTTTCATCTCGCTATTGGGGTACAACTCTTAAATGCTTATATTCCTAGCTTCCCTTTAAAATTACAACAATTGGGTATTGGTTTATTAAGCAGTATAGGCCAGCGTTTTGGTATTAAGAAAAAACTCATTGAAACCTACTGCAGTTAATACCCGTTTTAACAGCTAAGGCCTAGGGTATTGGGCTTTAATGTTTCTAATGAGTCCCTCTAAGCCATTAAGCTTTAACTCATACACCTGTTGTAACATATCTCCCAATTTGCCTTTAGGAAACCCTTTGCTGTGGTACCAAACCACATAATGCTCTGGTAAATCTATGATATAACGGTCTTTATACTTACCATATGGCATTTTAGTATGCGCTAAATCAATTAAAAACTGTTTATCTGGTAACATCTAAAACTGTTTTTGAAGCAAAGGCTGCATGCTTTTGGAGTTCTTCAGCCACAAACTTTTGCCAATAGGCCTGCTGCTCAACATGTCTAGAATAATTAGTTTCCACATCGTACTTATTTTGAAATGCGGCCAATTCTTGATTAATGGTACGGTGCAAGGCTCGTAACTCTTTTGCTATGGTTTGCGATGTTTTCAAACGGCTAACCCGCTTTCTAAACTTTCGCGCATGTAGTTCGGTAATATCAAAATGTAATTGTTCGTGCCCTAAAACATGAGGGGTAACCTCGCCCGGTTTATACCATGATTGTTCTGGATAAAAATGCGTCTCAATTTCTGTAGAGAAACGCACTACTTTTTTATCAACTTCATCTATAGAAAACCCAAATGTTAACCCCGATGCAGTTATCGCCACTGCACTGGAATTGGTGTTGGGCTTTGCCTTAAAGTCTTTCCACGACAACTTATAAGCTGCATTCCATAAGATAATAGGTTCTATAACCCTATGAGATGGAAAGCTTAACGCTAACAAAAGTAAAATATACGTTTTTAGAGCCATATCCGATCTATTTTGTTAACGTTTCGAAACGCTAAATTATTACTCTACTTGTACAACCTTAAGATTATCGTACTTTACAAGATATACAGCATCATTTACATAACCTCCAGTAGGCTGGCTCTTATAAGCGAATTTATTTTCTACATAAGAGGTTAGAGGTGCTTCCATTACCGACATATACAAATCTTTAGACGTTACTAATCTTAGAACAACATCCATCATTAAATCAAAACCTTTTACTGCCCGTGTATTAGGTGTGACCTTATATTCGGCATCATAGCGTTTTATAAACGCATTATTAGTATTAGAATAACTTTTTGAAGATGTCGCAAAATGAAATTGCAATTTAGAGAGGTGTGTATTATTTATTTCATCACCTTCAAAAGCCCGATTAAAACGTGTCGTTGTTAAAACAATAGACGTCGCATTGCTTTTAGACGACTCATTTTCTTTAGGCATTAAAGACGCTAAAACACTGGTTACATTTGATGCAAAACCTTCATTTTGAGTCTCTAAAAAGACGATATTATTTCCAGGTTTCAATCCTGATTTGATATCATCTACCATCACATAATTCTCATCTTTACCTTTTTTATCTTTTCTAGAATACAACACTGTAGCCGTTGGGAATTCCTTTTTTAAAGCTTCTGCTATAACTTTATTTTTAGAATCGCTAACAATTACAATATGCTTAGGTAAGGTATCATTTTTAACAAAATTTATAATTTTTCGTCGTAATAACGTATCTGAAGGTCTCGATTGAAATACATTATCATACATTTTTAAATTGGTTCCTATTGGAGACACCACAGGAACATTATATTTCTTTAGCGCCTTAGAGACCAAATTAAAATTTTTAGTGGTGAGCGGTCCAACAACTGCATCAACATTCTCAAAATCTGTTTCTGTCAATAATTTAGAAACAGCAGTAGGCTCGTGTTTGGTATCATAAACATCTAATGTTACCGAAACGCCCAATTGTTTTAGAGAATCTATAGCAGTTAGTACTCCAGTATAAAAATCTAAAGAGACATCTAAATATGGATCTTTAGAAATACTTTCTTTTGTGTCTTGAACAGAATCAAACTCTACTTTGTTTAAACGAAATGGTAGCATTAGTGCAATATGCTTTGTCTTATAATCGCTAATTAAACCAGTTAAATCTTTTCGTTCTAAAACGTTATCTGTTCCACTTACCGCCGCTCTAAAAGGTATTTTAAGTACCATTCCTGCCTTTAAACCACTAGCTTTAAGTTCTGGATTTAAAGTTTCTAAAGTTTCTTGTTCTACATTAAGTTTAAGCTTTAAACGGTAAAAACCTTCTTTGGGTAAAACTTTATAGTAGCTGTATTGTTCGTCTATGGCTTTTGGCGTTTCACCTCCCATATCGGGCACATTAATTAGTTGTCCTTCTTGCAAGACAGCCCCCATATCGGGATTTAATGCCTCTAACTCTGCCACAGTAATTCCAAATTTATAAGCAATACGCCATTTGCCCTCCTTAGGCTTAACAGTATAAGTTTTTGGTCCCGTTGCGATGGCTTCTCTCTCTATTTTAAATACTGGAATTCTTAATTTATCACCTTTTCGTAAATTATTAGCATATAAAAACGTGTTGTGTTTTTTTAACTCTGCTTCTGTAATATTATAACGTTTCGCTAATCCATAAAGCGTCTCCTTTTTCTTTGTTTTATGTTTTTTAAAACCTTCTAAAGTTTTAGTTTCTTTAAATTTAGGAGGCATAGCTTCCGCTATTGGTATAATTAAAACCGTATTGGGTTGCAATGCTTTTTTTGCATCGGGGTTTAAATTATAAATAGCTTCTACAGTTACGGCATAACGTGCTGCAATACCTGCTATGGTTTCTCCTTTTTTAACATTATGAGTCTTGTAATTTTGGGCATTAACAGGAGTTAATCCTAAGACGCAAAGCGCTACAAAAACTAAAAAAATATTTTTCATTATGGTATTGTTTATAAGCTAAACTCGCAACACACTTCACTAAAAAATGTGTTATACTTTAATTAGGGATGCACCAAAAATACATCCCTGTGATTTTATAATTAACATTTAGCATGCCAAAATAAAACAAAGGTGAATATTATATTCTATTCCCATTCTATTGTTGCTGGCGGTTTCGAACTAATATCATAAACCACACGATTAACCCCTTTTACTTTATTAATAATAGCATTAGATGTTTTTTGTAAAAATTCATAAGGTAAATTTACCCAATCTGCCGTCATACCATCTGTACTTTCTACAGCTCTTAGTGCCACACATTTTTCGTAGGTTCGTTCATCTCCCATTACCCCTACACTATTAACAGGTAGTAACATTGCACCAGCCTGCCATACCTTATCATATAAGCCCGCTTCTTTAAGTCCGTTTATAAAAATAGCATCAACCTCTTGTAACATACGTACTTTTTCTGCTGTAATATCTCCTAAAATACGAATTCCTAAACCAGGCCCAGGGAAAGGGTGCCTCCCTAATAATTCTGGATCTATGCCTAATGTAGCACCAACACGTCTTACCTCATCTTTAAATATAGCCCGTAATGGTTCTACAATTTTAAGTTTCATAAAATCTGGTAACCCGCCAACATTATGATGACTTTTAATCGTTGCCGAAGGCCCTCCTGTTGCAGAAACGCTTTCTATAACATCTGGGTAAATCGTCCCTTGCGCTAACCATTTTACATCTGTTAATTGATTGGCCTCGTCATCAAACACTTCTATAAAAGCATTTCCTATCGCTTTGCGTTTTTTCTCTGGATCTTCAATACCTTTTAATGCACTTAAAAAACGTTGAGATGCATCTACACCTTTTACATTTAAGCCCATTCCCTCATACTGTTGCAGTACACTTTCAAATTCGTTTTTACGAAGCAATCCGTTATTCACAAAAATACAATACAAATTCTTCCCTATTGCTTTGTGTAATAAAACAGCTGCTACCGTAGAATCTACACCTCCAGATAATCCTAAAACCACCTTGTCGTTCCCTACTTTTTCTTGTATCGCTGCTACGGTTTCTTCTACAAAAGATTGTGGTGTCCAGTCTTGCTGTAACCCTGCAATATCTACTAGAAAATTCTCTAACAATTGCTTACCGTCTACAGAGTGGTATACCTCTGGGTGAAATTGAATAGCATAAGTTGCCTCGCCTTCAATTTTGTATGCTGCATTAGTAACATCGTTTGTACTGGCTAACAACACCGCATTTGTTGGTAATTGTTTAATCGTATCACTATGGCTCATCCATACTTGCGAACCTTTTTTTATACCTTTAAAAAAAGGCACCCCTTCTTTAATGAAGGATAGATTGGCGCGCCCGTACTCTCTTGTGTTAGAAGGCGCAACTTCTCCACCTGAAAAATGCGCCAAATATTGCGCCCCATAGCATACAGCTAGCATGGGCTTTTTAGCTCTAATTTCAGATAAATCTGGATGCAGTGCCTGTTCTCCTCTAACAGAGTTTGGACTCCCCGAAAGGATCACGGCTTTGTAATCGTCTATCTGTTTTGGAATTTTATTAAATGGATGTATCTCGGAGTATATGTTGAGTTCTCTAACTCTACGCCCAATAAGTTGTGTATATTGAGATCCGAAGTCTAAAATAAGTACCTTATCATGTTGCATGCGCAAAAATAGGAATTGTTTTTTATTGACACAGAACCTACCCTATTTTTTTAAATAGATTTTTAAACATGTGCTGTGGAAAACCACATTGGTCTCTAGTTGCTTCGAAATAATTTCCTTAGGTTCATAAAGTTAAAACTGTAAACTCTTGATGTAGTGGGTCTAAAGCGTCCATGAGATTTGAGATCAAGTTAGCGCCATAATCTGCATAAAATTCGGCAAAATTTGTATTACGCTCTTGAAGGCTTTCTTGGGGAAACAACGCTGCTTGTAAGGTTGTCATACGCGAAACTTGATCTTTCAATTTATGCTTTTGCGCTTTTAGCAAACGCTTCTCTAAATACGTTAAACCTTTAAGTTGCTTTACTTCTTGCGCCTTTACAGCGCCTAAAAACGAAGCATCGGTGTCTTGGGCTAAAGCATACATCGCCTTAAATTGATGTTCTAAATGTGCTTTTTGTGTTGAAAAATCAATATCAATATTAGATATTGCTCTCACTTTTTTATTGATAAATTGATCTCGCTTTAAAAACAAATCTGCTTGTGCAACTCCTAATTGCTTTAATTTTTGCGCTTGTTTTTGCGTTTGTAATAACACCGAATTTCTCAAAAGTAAAATAGGGAACACCACATTAACTGCTTTAAAATAGGATTTTAATTGCATCCAATATGCCAATTCACCACCCCCACCTATATAACATAAATTAGGTAAAATCACCTCTTGGTATAAGGGGCGCATAATCACATTAGGGGAAAACCGCTCTGGATGCTGTTCTAGTTCTTTTTCAATCTCAATTGGCGTCCAAGTTATAGCCGTATGCAATACTTTATAAACGCCACCTTCTAAAACAATACGTTCACGCAAGCCAGGTATAATGTAAAACAGATTAAGTTCTCTAGGGTTTACCTGTATTTTATAGTGCTTAGAAACAGCAGACAAAGCTTCATTAGTGGCTTCTACATGTTTCAAAGCCACCTGTTCGAACAATTCTTTACGTATATAAGGGATAAACATGCGCTTTAAATCTGCCGAATTGGCATCTATAATTACCAATCCATAGGCTTTAAATAAGGCATTAGCTAAAAACCGAGTTGCCGCAGCAAGAGTATCATGTTTTAAATAGGCGTCTTCAAAGAGTTGTTTTAAATAAGCAGCACTGGTTCCTCCGCCTAACTCGCTGGCAAAAACCTCCAACACCTCATCCAAACCATTTGTAGATAAAGCTCCTACGGCACCGCCTTTAGTTTGGTGCCATTGGATTTTTTTCCCTTTAAATTTAAAATAATTAATCTCATCAAAATCATGATCTTCTGTAGCCATCCAGTACACAGGTACAAAATTATAATCTGCATACTGAGCCTTTAGTTTTTTTGTAAGCTTTATGGTCGATATTATTTTATATAAGAAATATAACGGCCCCGTAAATAAATTTAATTGATGTCCAGTAGTAACTGTAAACGTATTATTCGCTTTTAAAGCATCAATATTTTTTCGGGTTAATGCAGATGCATCTACACCAGTATACTGCGCCTCTAAAGCTTTAACAAGTACCGCTCTAGACACTGCATTGGTTTCATTAGCTTGTTGTTTCTCTTTTAACTGGCTCTCAAAATGCTCTAATTTGGGAAAACGGTTGTAAAACGTATCTAAAATTGGATTCTCTTCTATATAGTCGCAAATAAGCGACGAAAAATAACCTGTACTTCGAAATGGCAGATGGTCTTGGTGCATATTATAATAAATTGCTGTAAATATACAGTTATTCCATTTTTTAGTTTCTAAAAATTAAGTTAATGCCTAAATAAGCATGGTATGCTCTTAAATTTAATACCCGCTTAACACTTTTTAATGCCCACTTAACATCGGTAATATTTTGGTAAACTTCTTAACTTTTATATCACGCTAAATTAATAATAACACAGTAATACCCTAACAAAACTCTGTACCTGAGCGCCTAATTTTGAGTGTAAAATAATAACTCTTAAACGTTCACAAAAACATGAAAAATTTATTACGATTAGCAATCATGCTATTCACACTAACACTTACCGTAACCGTTGTTGGTTGCGACACCGAAGATGGTAAAGATGGCATTAATGGTGTAGATGGTAAAGACGGTACTAATGGCGAAAATGGTAAGGATGGCGCCGACGGAGAGGATCTCACGACCCAAAAACTCGTGCCTTTAACCGCTTCTAAAACGCCAAATTTATTAAAAACCTCATCTGATTTTTCTTCTATTAAAGTTAGCCCTATACTGTCTTCTGAAGATGTTATAGAAGGGACGCCTAACTTTGTATATGGGTCTATGGCAGATGGTGCTGGTGTATTGGCCAACCAGGATGGTACCTTTACACTAATTAATAATATAGAAGCCGATTATTCTATTGCACGCATTACATTAAACAAAGACCTACAGCCTCTCTCTGGCGAATACATTGTAAATGCATTAGCAACAGGTTTTACAGCACAATGTTCTGGTTCTATGGTAACCCCAGAAGAACATGGTTTTGGACCTCTATACCTTTCTGGTGGTGAATGGGGAGGTGCTTCTAAAGGTGTATTTGCTACAAACCCTTTAAAATCGGCTAACGGTGCAGATAATGCCACTTTACTACCAGCCTTAGGCCAATGGTCTACAGAAAATGCTGTGGCATTGAGCAAAGATGCTTACGAACAAACTGTAATTATGATTGGCGACGATCAAGGTGATAATTTTGTGCCTTCTGGACATCTTGGAGTTTATGTAGGCCGAAGAGGTGATCTGG
>CAZLTR010000046.1:18116-18566 GCA_964562415.1 uncultured Hyunsoonleella sp.
TTTATAGCATTAAAGTAACTTCACCAGACATTGTTTACGAAGTAGATATGGTTGAAGGTGCCACCTATAATGTTGAGTTTGTTGAATTGGAAGAAAGAGAACTTGTCGCATTAGATACCGAAGCAAAATCTAAAGGGGTTATGGGCTTCTCTAGATTAGAAGATATCGACTGGAGAAGAGGTTCGGCAGAAAACAACAGAGAAGTGTACTTTGCAGTGACAGGTCGAGATAAACCAGATTTACAAGGCAAGGGTACTATATCTGGTAGAATTTACAAATTAACATTAAATGACACAGACCCTACAGGCCCAGCGACACTTACCTGTGTTTTAGATGGTGATAAACCTAATGGAGTGGCTCAAGAATTTTTATCGCCCGATAACATTTTAGTAACCGAGAATTATGCTTACATCCAAGAAGATCCAGCTATTAGTGGTACGGGTAATAAGT
>CAZLTR010000047.1:0-2808 GCA_964562415.1 uncultured Hyunsoonleella sp.
TAAGAAATATACATTTCCATAACCACCAGAAGCGACAACCACTGCATGTGCAGAGTGGCGTTCTATTTCTCCTGTGATTAAGTTTCTTGCAATAATACCTCTAGCCTTACCATCTACTTTTACTAAATCTAGCATTTCATGACGGTTAAACATTTCAATTTTACCACGAGCTATTTGGCGGTTCATCGCAGAATAAGCCCCTAATAATAATTGCTGCCCTGTTTGCCCTTTAGCGTAAAATGTTCTAGAAACTAAAACCCCTCCAAAAGAACGGTTGTCTAAAAGTCCTCCATAATCACGAGCAAAAGGCACACCTTGCGCCACACATTGGTCAATAATATTTGTAGACACCTCAGCCAAACGGTGTACGTTGGCTTCACGAGAACGGTAATCTCCTCCTTTTACAGTATCATAAAAAAGTCTGTATGTTGAATCACCATCACCTTGGTAATTTTTTGCGGCATTGATACCACCTTGCGCAGCAATAGAGTGTGCACGTCTTGGTGAATCTTGATAAGCAAATGCTTTAACATTATAGCCAAGCTCTGCTAATGTTGCTGCAGCAGAACCTCCAGCAAGACCTGTACCTACTACAATAACATCGATATGACGCTTGTTTGCAGGATTTACAAGGTTAATTTTATTTTTATAATTAGTCCATTTATCTTTAATTGGACCCTTTGGTACTTTTGAATCTAAAGCCATAGTATATTTAAGATTAATGGTTATTTATGTGTTAAAAAATGAAAGACTGCAACTATAACAAAACCTAAAGGAATTAAAATAGAATACGCTTTACCTATAGTTTGTAAAGTTTGCTTACGTCCTACTGTTGATCCAACCGATTGAAATGCAGAGGTAAATCCATGTGCCAAGTGCAAGCCTAAAAGTACAAATGAAACCACGTAAGCAACCACGCGTACAGGACTGTGAAATTTCTCTACCAACTCGTGATAGTATCTAAAACCACCATCATGCATTCCAGACATATCACCAACAATATACTTGGTGTTTATTTCTGGGAACCAAAAATCAATAAAGTGTAACACGATAAAAGCGAGGATAACAAGCCCACTGTATATCATATTTCTACTTACCCAAGACGAGTTTGCCGCGCCATTATTTTTAGCATAGCTCACACCGTTTGCTTTTTTGTTTTTCAATTCTAAAACAAACCCCATAACAAAGTGAAATACGACTGCAAAAATAAGAACAGGCTGTAAAACAAACTGAACTAAAGGATTAGTTCCCATAAAATGAGACACTTCATTAAAGGTGTCTGCACTAAAAAGTGATAATAAGTTAATCGCTAAGTGTTGAAGCAAAAAAAACATAAGGAAGAATGCTGAAAGCGCCATCGCTACTTTTCTTCCAATTGAAGATTTAAAAAATCCGGCCATTATAATATGTCGTTAATGTATTGTTTTGCAAAGATAATTTACAATACGCTCTTGACAAAAGGATGTGCAGTTAAAGTTGTTATTTAGAATAGTTATAAGTAATAATACTTAGAAAAATACGTAATATTATTTCACACTAAGAAAGAGGTCAAACACAGCAACAACAAGTAACACAAGACACCAAGCCTTTACTACACATAGCAAATCCTCATTTGCTTTCTATACTATTTTCTTATAGAACTAAAAAATACTTAGAAAAAACACTTATACTACGATTCTACTATTTAATCCACAACCAACTTGACACTTTTAGCACCTTGTTCCGCATATATGTATGCCATGTAAACACCCGAATCTAAAGCATTTGTAGAAATACGCTGTAGTTTATCTACTTTATTATTTAAATATATGTGCGTTATCAATCTACCTTGTAAATCATAAAGTTTTAAGTACTCTAAACGAAAGGCGTTAGGATTTGTGATAAAAAAATGATCTGTGACTGGATTAGGGTATATAGCTATAGAGTCAACTCCCAAATCTTGTATATTAGCTTCTAACACACAATCTGCCGAATAATCTGTCATTCTTGAAAAACTACAAACAAGACCTGTTGTACCTAGTTGTTGTATATCTTGAGCAGCATCTATATTTTTAGTATTCAGCCCTCTTTGAATTTCAAAATTAGAAATAGCATAATGCATCGCATCATCGGTATCTACCACATGCCCTAATTGATGTGCGTGCCCTAACTCATGCAGTGCAACACTTTGGAAATCCCACTGTGCAAAACTTATATTTTGAGGGTTTTCACCAAAATACCATGATTCGTTAGCTGGTGTAGCAGGATCATTCAAATTATCATTAAACACCATATCAATTTCGGTCACCGCTCCTCTTTCGCCACCACAATAGGCAATGAAATAATTGGTCAACCCTAAAACTCCTTCTGGCAAAGGGTTAGAAGCTGTATCGAAAGTAATGATATTAACGCCATCGGAAGCACTTCGCGCTACTGGACTTGCATTTGAAGCTACCTCCCAATTTATTCTTGTTTCACAACGCCAAGTATCTAAAGCTCTTAAAAAAGAGGCTTTTGCATCTGTATTGGCATTAAATTGTGTGTTAAACTCCCACGTGATATTACCTGTATTATTTTGTGAAACGTGCTGTGTGCGTCTACCTTGACTATCATTAATAACTGCTGCATCTATGGTAAGTATTTGAGAAGACACACCTTGCGTCGCGTCTGATTTAGTTACTCTAACATCTCCCGTTCCTGCCCAGAAAGGTATTCTTACTCTAATTTGTGTGTTAGTCCATGATAAAATTTGACTTTCCAAAGCGTCCCTGTAACTTGGCGTATTACTACCTCTTGTTATCCCCCCAGAATCGGCATTCCTAAATCCTA
>CAZLTR010000047.1:2818-18433 GCA_964562415.1 uncultured Hyunsoonleella sp.
GTGTAAAGGTAATACCTTGAGGCGCTAAAGCAGAAGCACTTTTAAACGACAAGCGCTTGTTCTTCTCTAATACATCTACAGTTACAATAGCTTGCTTTGTGTAATTTGCAATTTTATTATAGAACACCGTTGCATCCTGATTAGACTTTGCAAAACCACTACGTATAACATCTTGCATTACATCGTGTGCATAAAACCCTTGCAAACTGCTATAAACTTTATAAACCTTATGTACTGTCTTTAAATTTGAAAGCGCTTCATTAGCCTCTTGTAAGGTAAAAATGCCTACCACATTTATATCTAACCGTAAACTGGGCAATACTACCTGCTCTATCTCTTCAACACGCCCTCCCTCTGTAATAACTTCTACAAAATCGATCAATTCTCCTTTAAAAACCTTGTAAACTTTTACAGTGTGTACCGTATATATTTTATCTCGAGCATCGTTCCATAAGGTACTTTTACCAATAACCTTACCTTCAATTACCGTATGAGAAGCTTTTAACTGTTCCTCTAACTTAACCTCTTTTAACATACCGCCTTGCGCTTTAGAAACGTAAAAATTTAAACACACCACTAGCGCGAGTAGGTGGTTTACTACACTGTTTTTCATTGTATTAGCTTAGGATTTATTCGATATATACGGCCAATTTTAACATTTGGACGTTAAAAATTGACACATTTTTTTAACACCGCAAACATATACAGGCTTATTGAATAAAACCAGTTATAATCGATAAATTTCACACCAATCTTTTGATTAAAAGGTAGTTGAAAGAAAAAACTTAAAATCTAAATGTATTTAGAGACAAATCCCCCTAATTTTAATTCAAGACCAACTTAGAGGAGAAGGTTTGACCATCTGTTTCAATATTTAAAATATAAACCCCTCTTGAAACATTTTTTACATTTATGGATACGCCTTGGGTAGCCCCTAGCACTTCTTTTTGAAGTACCGTTCTGCCTCTTAAATCATAGATTGTAACCTTTTTAAGTTTATTAAAAGTCTTATTGGTTACAAACAATTCATCTTGTGCAGGAATGGGAAATACGGTAATACCTTCAGTAGTATTAACATTTGTGACATCATTAACAGATAAGGAACAATCGCCCTGATAAGCTGTCATTAATGGAAAGTCACTATCACAAATTAAGTTTGTTGTACTTCTTCCTTGCACATCATTAGCACAATCTATCGAATTCTGATCTATACTTCTGTTTTTTACACCTGGTACTGAAGCAAAATGCATCAAATTTCCAGGATCTATAACATGACCTAATTGGTGGGCATGGCCAAGTTCGTGTAGTGCAACCGTTTCAAAATCAATTTGTCCTCTTTGTATGTTACCATCTCCAAAATGCCAATTGATATCTCTATTAAATATAATATCTAAGCTTGTAACAGTCCATACCAATCCAGATCTACAACCAATCCCAGTATAGCCAGAAAAGGTAATTCCTAAAGTACCTCGACTTAACTCTGGAATATTACCCCCATCAAAAGCAACAATATGATCACTTCCAGTTCGTGTGGTGTTTTGACTAGGCACACTGGAAACTTCCCAATTAATTTCTGTTTCACAACTCCAGCTTCGAACAGCACGCTCAAAATCAGCTCTGGCTCCAGGATTATCGGCATCGTTAAAAAAGCGCTGCTCCAATCTCCAGGTATAACCTCCTAAACCATTATTATCGTGATGCTGTACTTGGAAGGCTTCTCCAGCTCTCGATGTTGGATTTGACTGCGAATAAAGAACTGTTAAAGCTCCCGAAGATCGTGTTCCAGATCCACTTGCATCTCTTACAACAATATCACCTGTACCAGCTCCACTTGGAACCTCAACTCGAATTCTAGTATTGTTCCAATCAAGAATTTGACTGTTCAATGCGTTTGTAAAATTACCACCTCCACTATCGGCCTCTCTAAAACCAACACTTCCTACTTGATTTCCAAAACCAGACCCTGTGATTGTAAGTACCGATTTTGTTCCTGCTGTTATCTCTCTAGGGGAAAATGAAATATTACTTGGCGGCAAAGCTACACTTGTCTTTTGGCTTAAACCAGAAACTAATCTTGTTTCTACGGCCTTTATTTCTACATAATCTTTATGGGTTAAAGTACATATATCCTTATAAAACGATGTTTTCTTACTTTTTTTCTTGCTAAAAATATTGGCGACCTCATCTTTGTACTTGCCATATGCATAAAACCCCTGCAAACCACTGTAAGCCTTATACTGTTTCAAATTACTTTTACGAACTCCACTTAACACTGTATGATCATCATGAAGCATAAAAACCCCAGTATCACCTTCCTTTAATTCTAAAGTATGGGTTACTGTGATTCCTTCTAACCCCACAAAACCACCTAAAGTAAGTATTTCTACAGTCGCAATAGGCTTCCCTTTAAATACTTTATACACATCGATAGTATGAGCAGTATAGATCATTTTATGCCCTGTATCCCAATAAGACGTATTGGAAAGCACTTTTCCTTCTACAACTAAACTAGAATTTAAAACTTGTTCTTGCAAAGACACTTCCACGAGAGAGACTTGTGCCTTTACAACAGATACGATCACTAAAAGAATACCTGTTAAAAGGTGGGGCGTATTTTTGTATATCATAGCAAAATTATGGGGATATGTTAAAAACCCTATAAATATAACAGATCAACAAGAAAACTACAACTTAATTGTGTTTTTTATAACAAAAAAACCTTAAAATAGTATTTTATCTACAACTATTCACTGAATCCTTTCGTAAATTTGTTAGGATATAAGCACTATTTATGAAATACCACCCCATTAACCACAACTTATTTGTTAAAAATAGAGCCAAGTTTACAGCTCAAATGAAAGCCAATAGTTTGGCTGTTTTCAACTCTAACGATATTTACCCCATTAGTGCAGATAGCACACTGCCTTTTGAACAGCATCGCGACATTTTTTATTTAAGTGGCGTAGACCAAGAAGAGAGCATTTTAGTATTGTTCCCAGACTGCCCTAAACCGCAACATCGCGAAATTCTATTTTTAAAAGAAACTAATGCGCACATTGCTGTTTGGGAAGGTGAAAAACTAACTAAAGCAAAAGCCTTTGAAACCAGTGGTATTAAAACCGTCTACTGGCTTAAGGACATGGAACGTATTATGTTTGAAATTTTAACACAATGCGACACGATATACATTAACACTAACGAACACTACCGCGCTAATGTGGAGTTAGAAACTCGAGAAGACCGTTTTACAAAATGGTTAAAAGCTAAATACCCTGCGCATGGTGTTGCTAAAAGCAATCCTATATTACAACGCCTTAGATCTGTAAAAGACCAACAGGAGATCGCTCTTATTCAAACGGCATGCGACATTACCGAAAAAGGGTTTAGACGGGTCTTAAACTTTGTAAAGCCTGGTGTTATGGAATACGAAATTGAAGCCGAATTTATTCATGAATTCATCAAACGACGTTCCAAAGGTTTTGCTTACACACCTATAATAGCCTCTGGTAATAACGCTAACGTATTACACTATATAGAAAACAATAAAACCTGCAAAGCTGGAGAGCTCATTTTAATGGATGTAGCCGCAGAGTACGCTAATTATTCTAGCGATATGACGCGTACTATTCCCGTATCTGGTAAATTCTCTAAACGACAAAAGGCCGTATATAACGCTGTACTCCACGTGAAAAAAGAAGCTACTAAAATGCTTGTTCCTGGCACGCTATGGGCCGAATACAATACTGAAGTTGGCAAAATAATGACTTCTGAATTATTAAATTTAAAACTTCTAGACAAAGCAGATATCCAAAACGAAAATCCCGACTGGCCTGCTTACAAATCTTATTTTATGCATGGCACCAGCCATCACTTAGGTCTAGATACTCACGATTATGGTTTACTCACCGAACCCATGCAGGCGCAAATGGTGTTTACCGTAGAACCTGGCATTTACATTCCAGACGAAGGCTTTGGCATAAGACTAGAAGATGATGTCGTTATTCAAGATAGTGGTTCTCCATTAAACCTTATGAAAAATATTCCTCTTGAAGCAAACGACATTGAAGACCTAATGAATTCTCAAGCCTAAAAAACACTAAAACCTAAAAAAGACAGAACCTCAACACACGAGTAAGAACTATTTTTTCCGTTACATACTTTACTTTACATCAAGGCTGTATCACCAATTTTTGCGATAACAACTCATCTCCTAAACGAAGCATCATAAGGTATACACCAGAAGTTATATGGCGCACATCTATACGCTTTACATTAGAATCAGAATACGCCTTAAAGTCTTCTGTCAAAACACGCCTTCCTCTTAAATCATACAATGCAACCGAAGTAAGTCTTTCTAAAATACTGCTCTCAATAAAAACCTCTTGACGTGCAGGATTAGGGAATACCTTTATACCACTAGCGCCTTTATCTACCAAACTCAAAGTACAGTCGCCAGTAAAACCAGTCATTAGATTTACCGCACTACTGGTCGTACATATTTGATTTGTTGTACTTCGCTCGTATACATCTTTTGCACCTTCAAGACTATTAGCATCTATAGATCTGGTTATAGATTCCGCTCCAGAGTTTCTTCTAAAATGCATTAATTGCCCTGGTGCTATTACATGATCTAAAAGATGTGCATGTCCTAATTCATGCAAAGCAACCGATTCAAAATCATATTGATTATTTTGTATAGTTCCATTGCCAAAGTACCAATTTGTATCTTTATTAAAAATAATATCTATGCTTTTTACATACCATTGTTCACCATTTGGAGGACAATTTCTTCCCGAACGCGAGGTATACGTTCTAGCGTTTGAACCAGAAGACAAATTACCAAAACTTCCCCCATCAAACGACACTACATTTCCTGATTGCTGTCGTGTAGTTTCTTGACTTGGCTGAGCACCAACCTTCCAGTTAACACCTGTCTGACAACTCCAAGTCTCTAGTGCTTTTTGAAATGCCGCCCTAGCACCTGGATGATCTATATCATTAAAAAGCCCTGGAGTTAACTCAAATGTATACCCTCCACTGCCGTTATCATCATAATGTTGTATTATAAAAGCGTCTCCATCGGAAGTTGCATTTAATTGAGAATATGTAATCGTTAATACTTCTGTAGACTCCGCCAGCTGTCCGCCAGCGGTAACTACACGAATTGGACCTGTTCCTGCATTTGCGGTAACAAAAACTTTAATTTGAGTATCCGTCCAGCTAATTATTTCGCTAGACAAGGCATTTTCATATGTAGCACCACCGTCGTCGGCATCTTTAAACCCAACACTTCCTAAGGCATTACCAAAACCGCTACCTGTAATAGTTAATACAGATTTAGTACCTGCTGTTAGTGTTGTTGGCGAAAAAGAAATCCCTGTAGGCGCCATAGCATTACGTTTAGAAGATTTTGCTTTTTGAAGGGCCGACAACGTTTTAAACTCTAGAGGCACCGTATGTGTTACCTCAATAATACGCTTATGTAAGGCTCTTGAAATATCTTGATACGTATAATAATGGTTTGATGCGCTATTAGTAACAAAGTCATAAACATAAAAACCTTGAGCCTCACTAAATACTTTGTAAGACACCATACTGCTTTGATGTGGTCTATTTAAAGTAATATTCTCATTATACAATGTAAACAAACCAACAGCACCAACATTTAAATGCAAAGCATGAGACACATCTACAGCGTCATACCCTACAGTTCCACCTTCTGTTATAATTTCAATAAAAGCTTCTGCTTCACCTTTAAAAACTTTAAAAACCTCTACAGTACTCACCGTATAAATCATTGTTTTTTCAACATTCCAATAAGCCTGCACATTTTTAACCTTTCCTTCCACTATAACAGTGGAATTTTCTATTTGCATTTGTAAAGGAATTTGATAAGACGATTGCGCTACAAGCTTAACGCTATAACAACAAAAAATTAGAACTATTCTGTAGGTTAGTTTTTTAAGCATGGTTTGAGACATTTAGTATTTATTTGGTTTTTATCAGAAAACAATCATTTGGCGATCAAGCTTTCACTAGAAAAAGAGTTAACAAATGATCTGCACATGATGTATTTACGAGATAAATACAATTTAAGACGTTAGGGCTTAATTTTAGGAACTGCCGCGACCTCTTTTCGCCTTTTAAACTCCAATAAACATTGAGACCAGAACCTCATGCATCGCAATAGTAAAAACATAAAAAAAGAGGCACTTAAAAAAGTACCTCTCTATAATAATCTTAAAATGCAACCTTATACAACAGCTAAATCAAATAAATACGCATTTAATTTTTGTAAAGTCTTCACCTTATCGTCTGTATCTACTAGTAAAGATATGTTATTGTTACTACCACCATAAGAGATCATTCTAATCTTAACATCTTTTAATATTTGAAACAACCTGTGCGTTCCTTCATGGTTCACTATAGCATGCCCTACCAGACACACAATACTCTGATTATGATCTACCTCTATAGAAGCAAACTGTTCTAGGTCCGACACTATCGCATCTAATTTACTATTATCATCAATAGTTAAAGACACAGCAACTTCAGACGTTGTAATCATGTCTATGGCTGTTTCATAGGTTTCAAAAATCTCAAAAACTTTTTTTAAAAAACCGTGCGCCTGCAACATTCTGCCAGATTTGATCTTTATTGCCGTAATATTATCTTTAGCAGCAATTGCTTTTATGCCACTTTCCACGTGATTTTGGGTAATAGACGTCCCCTTAGCTTCAGGGTCCATTGTATTTTTTAAACGCACTGGAATCCCATCCTTTTGCACTGGTAATACCGTTTGAGGATGCAAAATCTTAGCACCAAAATACGCCAATTCTGCAGCCTCATCAAAAGACAGATCTGCGATAGGTTTTGTGCCATCTACAATTCTAGGATCATTATTATGCATCCCATCAATGTCTGTCCAAATTTGAACTTCTTCTGCTTGAATTGCTGCACCTATTATTGTTGCCGTATAATCGCTACCTCCTCGTTGTAAATTTGAAATCTCGCCATTTGCATCTAAACAAATAAAACCTTGAGTAATATAGATCTCAGCATCCTCTGCCCCAGCCAAAACTGCTGCTATTTCTTTTTCAATATAAGTAAATGAAGGTTCTTTATTCTCATCTATCTTCATAAAATCAAGAGCAGGCAATAACGTAGAACGCACACCTTCTTGTTTCAAAAAGCAATTAAACATAAATGTAGACATTAACTCGCCTTGTGCTAAAATCTCATTTTCTAAAACCTGAGAGAAACCGCTTTGCGATGCTTCTTTTAAAAAATTAAACCGCTCATCTACATAAGCAGTTGCCAATTGGAGTAATTTAGCATCTGCTAGCAACGTTTTCAACACCTCCTCATATTTATCTCGCAATGTAACAATAGCATTTAACGCCTGCTCTGTTGCTTTAGCCTCAATATGCTTAGCAATAGCTACCAAACTATTAGTCGTACCAGACATTGCAGACAACACTACAATCTTCTTATCGCCATTATTAATAATAGTTTTAACATTAGTCATATTCTCTACAGAACCAACCGATGTTCCTCCAAATTTTAATACTTTCATTGTAATAGGTTTGAAGCACAAAAGTAGAACAGACCACCAAACTGGTCTTATTTTTACAAAAAAAAGTTTATTTTTACACAAATTGTTAAATAATTAACATGAAGACAGTATCTAATTGTGTAGAAGACATATTAATTACGCAACCTTATCTTGAAGAAGCCTTAGCAAGAAACATCATAAACTTTAGTGCTTTAGCCGTAGAACTCACCGAACCTATAAGTAAAATGCTTAAAAAAGAAGTAAAATCGGGCGCTATAATGATGGCCTTGCGGCGCTATAATCCCCCACCTACTTTAGGCAATACAATTAAAATGAAAAAGGTAATCCAAAACCTTGGAGACATTACAGTACGATCTAACCTAACAGATTTTACAGTAAAAAATTCGGCTACCCTTATAGACAATCACGCCAAGCTATTAGAACGTATTAATGAAGAAGACAAATTATTCTACACCTTCACCAGGGGTATACATGAGAGCAACCTTATAGTTTCAAGCATTTTAAATGATTTTGTAAATACGCATTTTAACAAGGAATTCTTTATTGCAGTACAAAAAAATCTATCTGCCATTAGTATTAACTTACCGCAAGACAACTCTAAAATTGCAGGGCTTTATTATCATTTTTTTAAGCGTTTAGCTTGGGAAGGTGTTGTGTTATATGAGGTAATTTCTACCACTAACGAATTTACAATTTTGGTTGAAGACGAATTTGTTGACAAGGCGTTTACAGCTATTAAAAAAGTAAAAGCACAATAACCTATACCACAAAAAAGTAACAAGACTATTAGCAAATTATGGGCGATGCTTATATCTTTGTATCATACGTATTACAGCATGATTTTAGAATATAAAGGCTCCCCAATATTTTATTCAGACGAAGGTAAAGGCACCGCAATAGTACTACTCCATGGCTTCTTAGAAAACAGTTCTATTTGGCATAACTTAACGCCAAAATTATCAAAAAAACACCGCGTTATATGTATCGACTTGTTAGGACATGGGCGTTCTGGTTGCTTAGGATACATACATAGTATGGAGCTTATGGCAGATATTGTTGCAGCTGTTTTGAAACATTTAAAGATTAGAAGATCAACACTTATTGGTCATTCTATGGGAGGTTATGTCGCTCTTGCTTTTGCAGAAAAATACCCCGACAATGTTAAAGGTTTATGTTTAGTCAACTCTACTGCGCGATCAGACAGTTTAGAAAAACAAAAACATAGAGATCGTGCCATACAAGCTATTAAAGACAACCACAAAACCTTTATTAGACTAGCCATATCTAATTTATTTAGACCCAAAAACAGAAAACTATTTGCCGATGCCATTAAATCCTTAAAAAAAGAAGCCTTAAAAACACCTGTTCAAGGTATTATAGCAGCTTTAGAAGGCATGAAAATTAGAGCAGACAGAGAGGCACTACTACATTTTGGCCCATATAAAAAACTAATGATTATTGGCCGAAGGGATCCTGTGTTAGATTACGATGCTTTAAAAAACCAAACGAAAGATTCCAATACAAAAGTTGTTGAATTTCCAGACGGACATATGAGTTTTATAGAGAATGAATCCGAATTTTCCAAAGAAATAATGCATTTCATCGAATAATTTAACACTACATCGGTTAGTTTGTCTTTTTTTTCTATATTTAGTACCCCTTATAGAATGAAAATCAAAACTTTAGCCCTATGTCAGACCAAACTACCCAACCAAAATTTATACCTACACTTTATTGCAGCCTATTTGGACACAGTTACCATGTTTCTAAAAAAGTAACCTATCATGTTAAAGAATACACCTGTAGTCACTGCAAAAAACAACTCACCACAAGTAGTAATGGTAATCTTGTTGAGTTAACTCCAAAATTTAGAGAGATCAATGCCATTTTAGAACGGATACACCAGTCAAGAAGAAACCGTTTAAAGAGAAAACCAATCATTTCATCGATTTACCAAACAATTGAACACCAAATCTAAACTTATTTTGCTAATTTATGGTTCTCCGTAATTATTAATAGCAACTTAATGAAAAATTTGCACTGCAAACTCTTTGGGCACCATTTCAAAATATCTCGAGACGTCACCTATCATGTTAAAGAGTACACTTGCCATAGGTGCAACAAACAACTTACCACACACAGTTCTGGAACTCTTGTTGAGTTAACTCCAAAATTTAAGGAAATTAACGATGTTTTAGAGCGCATACACCAAAAGAAAAACAGAATACGTCTTAAAACTAAAACGCCCCACAAGGACTTATTAGTATTTAGTCATTAAAATTTTTCCACCCTTGGGCTTTTAATTCAATTTTAGCCTCTGCTCTAGTTACAAGATGAAGACCAGAAGATTTATCTGTTATGTAACCAATTACCGATAGATTAGGATTCCCCTTTATCTTATCGAAATCCTCTTGATTTATCGTAAACAACAACTCATAATCTTCTCCTCCATTTAACGCAATTGTTGTGCTATCGATATCGAATTCCTCACAAACAGAAATTACTTGAGGATCTAAAGGAATTTTATTTTCATACAATTCGCAACCTACTTGACTTTGTGAACATAAGTGCATGATTTCAGAAGACAACCCATCACTTACATCTATCATAGCAGTTGGTTTTACATCTAATGCTTCTAATAATTCCACCACATCTTTACGTGCTTCTGGTTTTAATTGCCGCTCAATGATATAGGTGTAAGCTTCTAAATCTGGTTGATTATTAGGATTCACCTTATAAACCTCCTTTTCGCGTTCTAACACTTGTAACCCCATGTAAGCACCACCTAAATCGCCAGAAACCACTAACAAATCATTAGGTTTCGCACCATTTCTGTAAACTACGTTATCTGCTGTAACTTTACCCATTGCAGTTACAGATATAAGCAAGCCTGTAGTAGACGATGTGGTATCGCCTCCAATAACATCCACATTATAAATTTTTGCCGCTGTTGCTATGCCGGCATACAATTCTTCTAAAGCTTCTAAAGGAAACCTATTAGAAACTGCAATAGACACAGTAATTTGTGTAGCCTCTGCATTCATCGCATAAACATCAGACAAATTCACTACAACTGCCTTATACCCCAAATGCTTTAAAGGCACATAACTTAAATCAAAATGCACGCCTTCCACTAAAAGATCGGTAGTTACTACCACTTTATCGGAATTAAAATCCAATACCGCAGCATCGTCTCCAATACCGTAAACGGTTGACTTTTGTTGAATTGTAAAGTTTTTGGTTAAATGGTCTATAAGTCCAAATTCACCAAGATCACTTAATTGCGTACGTTGTTGATTTTTATCTTCTATCATGCTGCAAAAATAAGAACCTTTTCAATAATTAAATAACATTACACTAAAATGTTAAATAACGGTATTTTTAAAATTCGTCCCCTACGCTTTTACATCTTAAACGCATAATCTTTTAAATTTGCATCATAAACCCTAGATATTACAATAATTTACCCTTTTGTTTCGTTATTATTCACCATCATTCCTTACTGCTATGCGCTTAAAAAACACCTCTAAAACACTATATTTTAGTCTTCTTTCACTCTCTTTAGTTATAAGCTCTTGCAATAACAATGACGATAGCACTTCCTCTAACTTAGACCAGCTCGAAGAAAACGAAACGATTGAAGGTGCTTGCACAGATGGCTTAGCGCTTAATATCTACCCCTGCAATGGTTACGATTTACTATTAAACATCCCTGTAAGTACTTTTGGAGCCCAAGAGGTGAATGACTCTTGGGGATGGACAGACCCTAGCACAGGTAAGGAATATGCTTTAGTTTGCACAGACCGCAGCACTGCATTTGTTGACATTACAGATACTGAAAACCCTATTTATTTAGGCAATGTTCCTACGGCAACAACACCTAGCCCTTGGCGTGATGTAAAGGTTTATAATAACTATGCCTATATTGTTGCAGATAATTCGCAAGGTGAAGACAATCATGGCCTACAAGTCTTTGATTTAACACGATTACGAAATGTTACTAATCCGCCTCAAGTGTTTCAACCAGACGCACGTTTAGCAGAAGTAGGCAAAGCACATAATATTGTAATTAACGAATCTAGTGGATACGCCTATGCTGTTGGAGGCAATAGAGCAAACGCCTTTGCTGGAGGCCCCGTGTTTATTAGCTTAGAAAACCCTGCAAACCCTACAATTGTAGGTGGTTTCGGTGAAGGCGAGTATTCTCACGACGCACAAGTTATAACCTATAATGGCCCAGACAGCGATTATACAGGTAGAGAAATTTTAATTGGAAGTAATGAAGACGAAGTGGTCATAGCCGATGTTACCGACAAAACCAACCCTCTAAAAATTTCTACAATATCCTACTCAAATTTAGGCTATGCACACCAAGGTTGGCTTACAGATGATATGCGTTATTTTATACTAGGAGATGAAATTGACGAAGTTAATATCGGTAACAACACCAGAACTATTGTTTTTGATTTTACAGATCTCGATAATCCACAATTCCATTTCGACTATTTTTCAAATAATCCCTCCACAGACCATAATGGTTACGTGAAAGGCAATCGTTTTTTTCAAGCAAGCTATCGTGCTGGCATGCGTGTTTTAGACATTTCTAACATCTCCAATCGCTCATTTACAGAAGTAGGCTTTTTCGATACCTTCCCAGAAGACAACAACCCAGGTTTTAACGGCACTTGGAATGTATATCCGTTTTTTGAGAGCGGAAAAATTATAATTAGCGATATAGAACACGGCCTATTTGTTGTTAAAAAAAGTAATTAATACATCTTCTGTTCATGAAAACAGCTTCAAAGCTATATATAATATGCTTGATTTACGTTTTAGCGTTCTGCACCCTAGGGTGTGCAAAAAATGATGATGCCGCTACAACAGCTCAAGCAGAAGACAGCTCTATTACTGTAAAAACCTTTGGCGGCAGCCTTAACGACAGTGCGCAATCTATCATTAAAACCTCAGATGGTGGCTATGCTATTTTAGGACACACCCAAAGTAATGACGGCGACATTACTAATAAAGCAAACACGTCTTTCGATTACCTTCTTTTAAAATTTAACAGCAATAATGTGTTAGAATGGCAAAAGGTATATGGCGGCAGCGCTAACGACAGAGGCATAGATCTTATACAAACCAAAGATGGCGGCTATGCTTTATTAGGCCTTAGCCAAAGTGCAGACCTAGAGGTCTCTCAAAATGCTGGAGCAACCGATTTTTGGCTAGTAAAACTAGACCGTTCTGGTACTATACTTTGGGAACAAACATTCGGCTTTCCTGGTGTAGACATAGGCAATGCACTTTTGCAAACACAAGACAACGGTTATATTTTAACTGGTGTTTTAGATGTATCTGCTTCTGGTGGGCAAGGCAATAGTGCTATTTCTAGCAAAAGACATGCTGGTGGCGACTATTGGGCCATAAAACTAGATGCGAATGGCACCAAAGAATGGAGCCAATTCTATGGAGGTTCATTTACAGACACGCCTAATGCTATAATTCAAACCCAAGACAATGGCTATCTCATCATAGGATCGTCAGACAGCGACGATATAGACATCACAAACCCTAAAGGCTCTTATGACATTTGGCTGGTAAAAATATCTAACAGCGGACAATTACTTTGGGAAAAATCAATAGGCGGTTCTCAAATTGATGAAGCCTGGAGTATTGTAGCAACAAATGACGGCAACTACATTATTGCTGGAGGCACCAGAAGTAACGACCAAGATATTAACGGCAACCAAGGTGCCGCCGATGCTCTGCTTATTAAAATAAGCCCTAATGGTTCTATAATTTGGCAGAACACCTATGGAGGCTCCAATTTTGATGCGGCTCGCAGCATCACCAAGACCAGTGATGGCGGTTTTATTGTTGCTGGAAATTCCAGAAGTTCTAATGGAGACGTCTCTAATAATAAAGGACAGAACGACGCTTGGATTCTAAAACTAAATGCCAATGGCGCGTTAGAATGGGAAAAAACAATAGGCGGCTCTAATACCGACCTTCTTTTTAGTGCCATTTCACTTAATGACATGTCCATCATTGCTATTGGAGAGACCAATAGTAACGATAAAGACATTACAACAAACAAAGGATTTACCGATATATTACGTATCGAAATACCATAATATTGACTATGAAAAAACAGCTTCTTACACTAATCACACTCGTTGTTACAATTTTTGCTTGTAATAATGACGACACAGACACCTCACAACAAGAGAGCTCCATTAGTTTTAATCTATTGCATTCGTGGGATGACACCCCCGTTACCAACAAAGACTTTAACACACTTAAATTCACTAATGCGAATGGAGAAACTATGAGCATCACCAAATTACGCTACCTTATATCGGACGTAACATTTACAAAAGCTACAGGAGAAACTATTGTTTTAGAAGGACACCAGCTAATTGACGTTACAAAAAACACTAATTTAAACACCCCATCCTTAGGCAAAATACCTAATGGTACATACAGCGACGTTTCTTTTACATTTGGTTTTGATAACGATGCTAATTACAATACCAACCATCTCGACTTAAATACAGCCGTATGGAATGTTCCAGAAATGCTTGGTGGTGGTTACCATTATATGCAACTAGAAGGTAAATTTATTGACACTACTAACACCGAAAAAGGCTATGCCTACCATGCTATAAGAGCTGTAGACAATTCTGGAGAAACTCAAAAATTCGAAGACACTTTCTTTACGGTAAACCTTGGTAGTGCCACCATATCTAAAGACACCGCTTTTAGCATTAACATGAATATTGCAGCATGGTTTAAAACGCCAAATACCTGGGATTTAAATGAATTAAACACCATGCTCATGCCTAATTTTGAAGCCCAATTATTAATGTTTCAAAATGGTCAAGACGTGTTTCGTCTCACTGCTATAGATTAACTTTGGTGCCGTTACAAAAGGGATATATCATCTTTATACTATTTATCTTCTGCTATTCTTGTACAAAAACAGACGATGATACAGATACCTATGTGCCAACTCCAGCCCTCTTAGAGGTACCTCAACTTTTTGAAAACAACATCATTCCCCCCATACAGCCTAATAACAATATGCTCACCGAAGAAGGTATTGCCTTAGGCAAACGCTTATTTTTCGACCCTATTCTCTCTAAAGACAACACAATAGCCTGTGCCAACTGCCATACCGTTGAACATGCTTTAAGTGACAACAAGCCTTTTAGCAATGGCGTTAACGGGAATTTGGGGATAAGAAATGCCATGCCGCTCTTTAATTTAGCATGGAATTACAGCGAACGCTTTCTCTGGGACGGTAGTGTTTTTAGCTTAGAACAACAAGTCTCTGGCCCCATTACCAACCCTATTGAAATGAACAGCTCTTGGGATGTAGTGCTGCAAAAACTAAAACAAGATAGCGAATATCCTGAATTATTTAGAAGAGCATTTAATACAACAACTATAGACACAATAATAGTAGCGAAAGCCCTTGCCCAATTTGAACGTTCCTTAATTTCTTCTAATTCTAAATTTGATCAATTCCTTTTAGGAGAAGCAACATTAACACCGCAAGAACAAAACGGCTTTGATGTATTTATGGATGAAACACGAGGCGACTGCTTCCATTGTCATGGCAGTGACAAAAACCCCTTATGGACCGACAACGCGTTCCATAATAACGGCTTAGACACTACATTTAAAGACCTCGGTTTAGGTGCTGTAACAGGTGACCCAGCCGATAATGGTAAGTTTAGATCCCCATCACTGCGCAATTTAGCATTTACAGCACCTTATATGCATGATGGGCGCTTCAATACACTAGAGGAAGTTATAGATCATTATAGTGAAGGTTTAAAACAGTCTTCCACCATAGACCCGCTTATGAAGAAAGTCGCTCTGGGCGGTGTTGGCTTATCTACTTCAGATAAAGCAGATTTAAAAGCGTTTTTGTTAACACTATCTGACGTAACTTTTGTTTCAAACCCTAAAACCTCAAATTGAACTCATCTTGACTTTTTCTATTTCCTAAAAAATGGCTGAAATTCACCCAT
>CAZLTR010000048.1:0-7094 GCA_964562415.1 uncultured Hyunsoonleella sp.
CTTAAATACTGCGCAATAAACTGCTGCGTTTTCATTCTAAAATGTTTCGCAATACGCGCTACATCTTTATCGGTAAACAAAGGTCCTGTAGTTTTGCAACAATTGGCACATTGCAAACAATCGGTACGTTCAAATTCTGCATCATGTAACTCCTGCATGATATAGTCTAGCGTTTTAGGCGGTTTCTTTTTAAGCTTGGCAAAGAATTTTTTGTTTTCGTTATGCGTATCTTTGGCCTGCTTTGGAAGATTGTTTATGAGGTCTTGCATACTGCAAAAATACTATTTTAACACATCATTCTGAAGCCCTCTTCAGAATAGCTTTTTAAATTCTATGAAAGATCTTTTTGGAACCGCTCTACTAGACTACCACAACGCTAATTATACCGAAGACCTCACCACTGCTACGAGTATTTCAGACGAAGATATTTTACCGCTCCCCTATTTATTTCGTAGCTATAAAGCCATGCCTGAATTAGAGCAAAAAGCATTGCAACTCGCCAAGGGCAAAGTCTTAGACGTAGGCTGCGGTGCTGGAAGCCATAGTTTACATCTACAACAGCAAAAAGCCCTACAAGTTAAGGCTATAGACATCTCACAAGGTGCTATTACTGTAGCAAAAGCACGCGGTATTACAAATGCAGAAGTAAAAGCTCTGTTAGACGAAACCGACACTTTCGATACTATTTTATTGCTCATGAACGGCACTGGTATTTTTCAAGAATTACATCAGGTGTCTAAATATTTAACGCATTTAAAGTCTTTATTACAACCTAAGGGTCAAATATTGATAGATTCATCAGATATAAAGTACATGTATGAAGATGAAGATGGTGGTTTTTGGATAGATACCAATGCAGGGTATTATGGCGAACTGGATTATTTTTTGAGTTATAAAGGTGAAAAGGAAATCCCTATGAAGTGGTTATATCTCGATTTTGAGACTTTAAAATTAGCTAGTGAAACTGTTGGCTTAAAATGCGAGCTGATTTTAGAAGGCGCACATTTTGATTATTTGGCGCGGTTAAGCGTGCTGTAATGTCCAATAATCTTAAACGTAAACAAACAATCTTCAACTACATGTCCGCTGCATAAAATAAGCACGATCAAATTCCGTTTTCCATCTGCAGACTTTTTATCTACAACGACACCTATATGGGTTATGGCTCCACCTAAATTCCAGCATACCACATCTCCTGGTTTATAGTCCTCAGGGCGCTTTGTAATGGGCTTACTTACGCCCTGTCGTTTAAAATAAGTCATGAGATTAGGCACACGTCTATGATCTATGTTTTTATCGGTAGTTTTTAGGCCCCAAATCTTAGGGTATAAGCTAAAATTTGCTTTCATGTCCTCGTGTACTTCTTTTTGCAAATCGACTCCCAAAGTCCTGTAAGCCCGAATCACAACGTCTGTACACACCCCTTTACCAACTGGCACATCTCCATTAGGATAAGCTATTGAGAAATAACTCGGATCGTAAACAACCTGTTGCTCTGTTAAGGCTAAGGCGGCATTAGACAACTCTAGGTTCTGTGCCACAATTGGCTGTAAGCAAACATGAAGTCCAATACACACTATAAAACCTCTTACCCATTTCTTAATACCGCTATGTCTTTTGTGTTTTAGCATTTAAAAATCAAATTTAAAGGTTGCACCTGCTAGAAACTGGAGCGTTTGCACTGGGAAGTTTTGCCAACGTTGATACCCATTATTGGTAATGTTATTCACTTTAGCAAAAACGGAAACTTTATCGTTTATACGATAGCCCACATGCGCATTCGCATCAAAATAAGACGCTAGTGTAACTTGTGCTATTCCATTAGCAGCCGTAGGGTCTTGAATGCTAAATATATCTTGACGTTCTCCCATAAAAAACAAGTTGGCTCCTGTATACCAATGGGTATCTATCTGGTAATCTAAGAAAACAGAACCTTGTAATTCTGGCAAATTCCATGCTGCTTCCTGTACTTCTGTATTGTAATTAAAATAGTCTGCTTTTAAGGCTAATGTGAAGTTTCTATTAATATCGACATTTAATGTTCCTCCTATGGTAAAGGTTTTAATATTGTCGTAGGTAATTCCAAAAGAGTTCCCCAATTGGTAGGCTTGCGCGCCTTGGGTATTTGTTACGGCAGTATTATTTACAAATAAGGCCTTATTATTATCTGAAATATAGCGTCCCGTTAGCGTATAACTCATGGTGCTGGTTACTTTTCCTTTCACCCCTGCATAGACATTATATTTCTGATTGGTTGGCGCTATAAATAGCGTTGGGGATACAAACTGATTTTCCAACGCAAAATCGTGATACGAATTTTGAATCACATCTCCTGTAACACCCCCATAGGCAATAACCACTTCATCTACAATTTTATAAGATGCTCTTACATTTGGGTAAAACAATAATTTATTTTGGCCACTTTCTATGCTATTCAAATAATATAAAGCGCCTCCTAAATCTAATGTAAGATCCTCTTTTTTTATTTGATAGGTAGGTGCGCCACCTATAATAAAACTGCCATATTTAAGAGCATTGGTAGAAAAATAACTTCTATCAAATTCACCACCCAAATAATCGACTCTAAATCGTGTTGAAATCTCTTCTCGTTCTATAGGAATATCTATTTTGCCTTCTAACAGCACTCTATTTTCAGCAGAACCTTGATCGTCTCCAAAATGTCTTAGTAGTATATTCCCAGAATTAATGTAAGTGTCTTCAAAATTAAGTTCACCTGCTAAATGCGCATTGTAAAACGCATGTCCTACATCTAAAGCATCGACTAAATCACTATTTGATACTAAGCTATCTGGCAAACCATACCAATTAGAGGTTAACAATTGAAATCCACCCTCTGCCTTCCAAGATAAATCACGCAACTCTGACGCATAATTAGCGCTAATTTTAGAATCTGAAAATCCATTATCTAATACTATATCATCCAAGCCTCCCGCAGACGAATGGTGACTTACCGATCCTCCAACACGATCTGTCCTACTAATTGCATGGTTTAAATACACTTCGCCCACAATAGTAGTAAATGTACCCACACCTAAGGTCGCATAATTATCAAAAAGCTTCACAGGTTTTGCTTTCTCTACGGTAGCAGCCTTGCCCTTAGCTGGCGTAAAAGTAGACGCTACTGGAAACGAAAAAATATCGTAAGTAACTGTTTTTTTTTGCGCACTAGTATCGCTAGCTGTAACAGGAACTTCTTTCACTTTAAAGGCATCGGATATAGATGGCGTATAAGGCCTTATCACATCTATAACCCCAGTTTGTATAGTGTCATTTTTTGTATTCTGTGCCCTGGTAATTGTCATGAGCAGTATCATGACAAGGGTAAGGCTATATTGAATCTGCTTTCGCATGTGTTTGTAATTTAAAAGATTGAAAGATGATGTTCTAGATGGTATAGTATTTTTATTCGGTAGTTACGGAAGCATTTGTTTTAGCCTCGTTACGTTTTATTTGTGCTAGTTCTTGCGCTGCCTCGGCGGTAACCTCTGGGTACTGCTTAAAATTTGCAATAACACTTTCTAAAATATAAGTGGCCTGGTACGCGTCGTCTAGCCCATAGAAATTTTTTGCCATAACCACTAAACCTTTAGCACTATAGAATTTATAACTCGAATATTCTTTCGCCAAACGTTGGGCTGCTGCATTCGAAGCTTCAAAAGCACCTTCTTCATGCTTAAAATAAGCATCATAATACAATGCTTCGGCCGCTGTGATGCCTGTCGCAATCTTTTCTACCAATTTGTAAGCCGATTTTGCTTTGGCATTATCTCCCGTTTTAATAGCCGAACGCGCAATAATAATTTGTGCATCACTTTTTATCTTATTGTCTATTTTAGGACTTTCCAATACTTTATTTGCATAGATCACAGCATCGTTGTACACTTTCAATTGGTAATAGGCTTTCATTAAATTAGATTGTGCAAATACTGTATTTTGTGGAAAATTAGCCTCAGCTTCAAGACGTTTTAATACAGGGAGCGCTTCCTTCCAACTTTTCTGCTCTAAATAATACTGAGACAGTCGTAATAAAGCTTCTTCTGTAAACTCGCTTTGCGTCGCATCGGTAACAAATTTGTAATGCGGTGCTGCGTTCTCTAGCAGGCCTTTTTTGAAATACAATTGCGCGAGGTAAAAATGCGACTGTAGGCTATGAATGCCTTTTGGAAAACTCGAAAGATAGCCATTAAATTGTTTAATAGCAGTCTCTGGATCGCCTTCTAAATAGTGTTTTTCGGCAGCTTCATAAGTAGTCTGGTCTAATTCGGCATCGGTTATTTCTACATAATCTAATGTTTTAACCCAAGCGGCATAAGCCCCTACTTGTCCAAGATCTATGTAAATTAAACGCGCTGTTGCAACTGCTTGCACAGCTTCTGGTGTCCCAGGATAATTGGCAGCAATACCTTTAAATTTTTCTAAAGCAGCTTCGTTTTTATTCGAATTGTAATGCATTAAACCTTGTCTTAATAAGGCTTTAGGGACAAAAGAGCTCATTTTATACCCAGCTCTTAAAGCATCGTAGGCGGCCATGGCCTTTTCAGATTCGTCTAGTTTTGCATACGAATTCCCTAATTCATAAAAGGCATCATCTCGTAATTTAGACGTAGGATACCGCTCTATAAATGCCTCCAAGGCCTTTATTTTCTGTGCTGTATCTCCCGCATAACCTATACTTATTGCCTTTTGAAAAAAGGGATAATCTGTAGCGCCTGCTTTTAGTTGTATCGCATTATCATAAGCTTTTATAGCTTCTTTGTAATTACGGGATACGAAATACACATCTCCTTGGCGTAAGTAAGCATCATTTAAGCGTGTGTTATCGGCTGTAGATTGAGACAAGAATGTCGCAAAAGCTTTAGAGGCTTGCTCATAATTTTTCAATTTAAAATAAGTATACCCTAAATTATAGGCTAAGTTTTCCGATTCGGGAATTCTTATATTTGTAGTGTATTGTGCACATTGCTTAAACCCAATGAGTGCATCTTCATAGTTACTAAGGTTATAATCGGTTTCTGCTTTCCAAAATATAGCTCTTGCGGTGAAAATTTCATCTCTTGACACTTTTAAAGAACTATCAAAAAGCGTTTCTGCCTCAGTATATTTACTCGCGTTATACAATTCTAAGCCTCTAAAAAATGTTACTTTTTGATAAGCGATTTTAGCCTCTAAACTATTTTTAGTTTTGAGTAATTCTATAGCCTCTTGGTAATTTTTAGAACTTATGTATGAATCGATTAAAAGCGTTTCCATTTCGGTTTTGTGAACTGTTTTAGGGTAACGTTCTAAATACGCTGTTAATACTTGTGGTACAGATTGGTACGGATTTCCAATTTCGTAACTAATCTTAGCGTAATTTAACCAAGCATCTTCTTGTATTTTTACATCAAACGCCATTTCCGAAGCATTTTTAAATGCATTAAGCGCTTCCTGTTTTTTGTCTAATTTAATATAACTCTCTCCTAAATGGTAATAGGCGTTTTGCGCTACACTATCGTTTCCGCCTATAATTTTATTAAATTCAGAAATTGCTTTTTCGTATGCCCCTTCCTTATAATGTGCATAACCCAATTGGTAATAATCGGTATTATTCCACTTGCCTCTTTTCCCTTTGTAAGCTTCTAAATAAGGGATAGCTTCTTTGTAACGTTCTAAATTAAAATAGCTTTCTCCTATAATTTTAGACAACTCCGATACTTCCACGCCATTGCTGGTACTTAGTTTGGTTTTTGCTAGAGCAATAGCTTTTTCAAACTTTCCCAATTTAAAATTCAAATCGGCTTGATAATAAGATAATTTTTCGCGGTATTTTCCATCATCATTAATTTGCTTAAAGTAATTGGAAGCCTGACTGTAATTATCAGTTTGATACGCCATATACCCAATGTAATATTTGGCTTGCGCCCCGTATGCCTTAGAATTTTCTACTTTGCTTAAATACGTTTTCGCAGTTTTATATTGTTTGGTGATAAATGCAGTATACCCATTATTAAAATAAAACTGTTCTTTATCTTGAAATGCCAGAGCATTTTCATCGACTCTACTGTACCATTTTTGGGAGTGGGCATATTTTCCATTCGCAAAATAATAATCGGCCACATCTACAAATGCAGTATTACGCTTGGTACTAGTAGGGTAATCCTCTACAAAATCGGTGATGAGTTGGTCGGCATTTTGCTGATTTAAGCGTACCGCACAATTGGCAATGTAATACGCACATTCACCTTTTAATTGTTCTTCTTTTGATGCTTTTTTAACTTGTGCAAATAACGTTGTCGCTGCAAGGTATTGCTGGTGATTATATAAACGCAACGCCTTTTGATACGTTTCTAAAGCGTTGGTATATATAGCCGATTGTTGCGCACTTACCACAATGCTAAAGCTAAAAGCCAAAATAAATGAAACAGTATACTTTAAGTTCATTTTGTATTTTGTGTTTGATGAAATTCAAATATAAATATAAGGTTTTAGATTCCTACATCGCCTTGGGTATTATTGATAATACCATCCCAATTCTACACCTTAATGACCTTTTAACGTATTTGAAGCCTTAGAATTATAATTACATTAAAAAAAATAATTAATCCTAACCCCATTCAATACTTTAAACCCAGGTTATCCATTAGAAAATCTATTACGGTTTTCAAGTGCTGCAAACTCTAGGCGCTACGCCATGTGTTTTAATTTAACCCTAGTGATTCTACACAGAAATTAAAAAAATAGTAGTGTTTATGGCATTGAACCCCTCATGACGATATCCCAATGCATAATTTGGGGAAAATTTAGATGGTTTCTATACTTTTAGCTGTTTTAACATAAAACTTGCAAGCTCTAAGACAAGGTTTTCTAATAAAAACTAATAAAATAACGTTATTGTTTTGCGCTATTAAACTTTAAATTCTAAACTTGTATTTTAAATGCTATACGCTATGTCTGAAACTATTTTACAACTCAAAGATGCCTCTATTTATCAAGGGGAAAATTTGGTATTATCTAAAGTTAATATTGAAATTACCAAAGGGGAGTTTGTATACTTAATTGGTAAAACGGGAACAGGGAAAAGTAGTTTCTTGAAA
>CAZLTR010000048.1:7104-18307 GCA_964562415.1 uncultured Hyunsoonleella sp.
GTGCTATTGTAGATTACAACTTAAAAACACTTAAAGAAAACGACATTCCGTTTTTAAGACGTAAGTTGGGGGTGGTTTTTCAAGATTTTAAGTTACTTATAGATCGTACAATTAATGACAACTTACTTTTTGTTTTAAAAGCGACAGGTTGGAAAGAGAAAGACGAGATGAATGCACGTGTAGAAGAAGTGCTTACTAAGGTAGGCATGAAGACCAAAGGCTTTAAATTCCCACATGAATTGTCTGGTGGCGAGCAACAGCGCGTCGCAATTGCCAGAGCTTTACTTAACAATCCAGAACTTATTTTAGCCGATGAACCTACTGGTAATTTAGATCCGCAAACCAGTATTGAGGTGATGGAAGTACTTCAGGATATTAATAAAAATGGCAACACCATACTTATGGCGACCCACGACTATGCTTTACTTTTAAAATACCCTAGTAAAACGCTAAAATGTGACGACAGCCAAGTGTATGAAGTGGTGCAACGGAAGGGCTAAGCTAATATTTTACGTGTTCGTCTTTATAAAGCACATCAATTATTTTTTGAGCATTTAATGTCGATTCGTATTTAGACAAAGCTTCTGCTCGGCGAGGCGAAGGAATAAACTCTTTTTCAAATATTTTTTTAACGGCTGCTTTATAAGCTTCTAATGTTGAAACCACTTCACATAGTTCCAATATAAGAGGGTCATCTACCATGTTTTCATTTAAAATGCAATGCCTTCCTCTGTATAATGCATTGAATACTTTTAATTTTGTGCCTGATTTTTGAAAAGAAAACAGTGCGTTTACATGCGCGTTTTCTATCAATGCACTTAGCTCTGCATTACTGTCAACGATTTGAAATGTAATGTTCTTAACGGTCTTAACTTTAGATAAAAGCACCTTAACAGGTATAGAACTTGCAATAATTAAAGGCATTTCTAAACCTTTAAAGACTTCTATAAGGAACAAAGCAGCCCTTACATTATCAGACACAGACAAATCGCCATGATAAAGTGCATATTCTCCAAATCCCTTCTTCCCAGAAACCACTTCTAACTCCTGAAATACAGGAACAAAATAGGCCTTAGGTTTGAATTTAGCCTCATAATAGTGGTATTCATGGTGCGATAATAAAAATAAACAATCTGCTTTTTGTAAAACGCTTTCATAGCGTTTCAACTTAAAGGCCTCTGCTGCAAATGCTATTTTTTTTAAAAAATTAGTTTCGCTTTTATATAACCCCCAGCTGTATTCATGCTCTATATTGTGGCATCGCACCGCCACTTTTTGTTTAAATTGGGAACGGTTAAGTATTCCTGTTGTTCTTATAGACTCAAAAAGAATAGGACAATTTAATTGCTTAACATTTTCTAGCAAACGTTTAGATTGTCTAGATCTTACACAAAAAGGCAATTTAGATAAATGGAAACGTAGCGCATTTTGCCTCTTATAACTATAAATAGTTTCGCAATAGGATTCAATTCCACTAACATCGTGCCTATCATCTGTAAAAAAATGCAAATGGATCTTCACTCCTAATTTAGATAATGCTTTAATTTTGTAATAGATATCAATAACACCTCCATAATTAGCTGGGTACGGATTATTGAATGCTATAATCTGCAATTCTTTTGTTAACATTAAAAATTAAAAGTTTAGATTGGATACCAAAAATAGTATTTTTACGCAAACCAACACCTTTTTCAATGCAACCTCTTTTTTCGGTTATAATTCCGCTCTATAACAAAGAAAATTACATACAAAATACTATAGATAGTGTCTTAAACCAGTCTCTAAAAGACTACGAAATTATTGTAATCGATGATAAAAGTACAGATGCAAGTTTAAATCTCGTTACAAAACATTACAATTCAAAAATTCGAATTTTGACCAACGCAGTCAATAAAGGGCTTTCTGAAACTAGAAATATTGGTATTGCTAATGCTAAAGGCGCAATTATTGCTTTACTAGATGCCGATGATGTTTGGCGTCCTAGCTACCTTGAAAGCATTAAAAAACTACATGATACATTTCCAGAGGCGCAGCTATACGGGACAGATTATAAAGAAATGTACAGTAAGACAAATATATTGGTACCTCAAAAAAACATCCCAAAAACCTATAAAGGCACCGCTTTTATTGTTGAAGACTTTTTTACCTATAATTTACACCAACCCATAATTTGCCCCAGTTCTTTAGCTTTTAAAAAAAGTATTCTGGGTCAAGACAAGGCCTTTGACCCTTCAATTACCTATGCAGAAGACATTGATTTTTTTATAAGATACTGCTCTAAGTTTAAAATGGCTTACCATTATGAAAGTCTAATTCTAAAAATATTAAACGTTAAAGATCAAATCACCTCAAACCCTATTTCAAATAAACAACTTCCCAATCTAGATGCCTACGAAAATTGGTGCCAGGACAACAATTCGCTAAAAGCCTTTATCGACTTGCACCGTTATATTTTTTCTTATCAATATAAAGTAGAACGTAATATACCCCAAAAAGAAAAAACACTACAACATATTAATTATGCTAACCTCACTTACAAACAGCGCTTTATTTTAAAAAGCCCAAGATGGATGGTTCTTTTAATGAACAGAATTAAATTAATACTTTTAAAAAATAATCTAAGAGTTTCTTCATTTTAATATGTCTTTAAATATACCCACCCTCTCTGTTCATCTTTTAACGTTTAATAGTGAAAAGCATATTAAAACGACTTTAGACTCTATACTATCTCAAAAAACAAACTTCAACTTTGAAATTGTTATTGGAGACGATAATTCTAAAGACCATACCAATGCTATTTTAGCAGAGTATGCCAAAACGCATCCGCAATATATTAACTACAAGAGAAATCCAGAGCAATTAGGCATTCTAAAAAATTTTAAAACCACCTTAGACCGTTGTAAGGGCACTTACATCTTTGATATTGCTGGAGACGATTATCTTAAGCATGAGTATGCGCTCCAAAAAATGGTAGATTGTATCCAAAAAAATGATGCTTTAGGTTTTATCGATAGTGGTTATGATATACTATACGACCATTCGGGGACTATAAAAAGCTATGTTAACAAAGCCTATATAAGGTCCAGTAAGGCACGTTATAAAGCCCAACTATTACAAGGAAAAATATACCCTGTAGGCGTTTGCTATAACAGGAAACATTTGTTACAACATGTAGATTTTAATACTTATATAGAAATGGGACTCACCATAGAAGACTATCCTATTTTGATGGATTTGGTCATGCATACAGAATTTGATTGTGTTGATGAATCTTTACATGTGTATCGTGTTCATGTGAATTCTTTTAGTCACAAAAACAAATTTGACGCTCAACTAAAACTTAAACAACAAATGCTAAATCTGGTACGCTACTTTTCTAAAAAATACCAGTTGCCGCCTACAGAAGTTTCTAATTATGAAATGACTTATAAAAACGAAACATTGCATTTATCTGGAGCTTATGGAGAAAAAGCGCTTGGAAAAAAAATGTATTTAGAACTAAAGGGCCACAGAAACATATTAAGCCATGTTCATTATCTATCTAGCCAATTTTATATTTTTAGAAAATTCATTTCTATCTTTAGAACTTTAAAATAAAATATTGAAGGCTTTTTGTTGGCCTAAACTACTATAAAACAACACTATATTTATTTAAAATCTTCAAAATTTCTAATATAATCTCCCTCATCAAACACATCAGAAGCAGCAACTAAACATACTGCACCAGAAGAAAACTCTTCTAGTTCTCTCCAAATCATATTAGGAATTAGCAACCCCTTATCTGGTCTATTTAAGGTCACCGTTTGCTTTTCACCTTTGGTATTGGTTAAAACAACATTAAAGCTTCCACTTATAGCGATTAAGAACTCTAATTGCTGGACATGAGCATGTCCTCCTCGGTAAGCACCACTTGGGACGTCATAGAGGTAATACACCCGCTTTAGTGCAAAAGGCAGAAGATCGCCTTCTATTACAGATAAATTCCCTCTATGATCTTCTATCTTTGGGATATCAATTATCGCTATACGCTCCATGGGCAAATGTACTTTTTAAGATTTAATTTTTGTTTTTAATTGGTATAACGAATTTAAAAGTGCTGCTATAGCAATAACCGTAATATAGCCATTAAAATTTTCAAATTCTGTGACAAAGAAAATAACGACAGGTATCGTACAAATAAGTATAGAAAAACACATTAACTTTAAAGTTTCTTTTCTAAATCGAAACTCATAATACTTCTGGGCCACATAATAATTATAAATTCCAGAAACCACAAACATAATAACCATGGCTAAGCCTAAACCTGCTAGCCCCATTATTTTAAAAAGCAGTATTGAAAATACTATATTTAAGCCATCACCCAACACATTTTGTTTCAAAAATAACAATTTATTGCCTTTAATTAATGGTATAAAACCTATGGGCCAAACAATGGCTTTAAAAACAATGGACAACAACCCTATTTTTAATAGGTCTAACACATTTATAAATTCATTGGTATACAACAAAGACACTAAAAAAGGGGCTATAGTATATAAAATAAGTACTGCTGGCACGACCAATAATAAGGCCAATTCGGTTTGGTCATTGACCAATGTATTAAATTTTTTAGAATCGTTTTCATAATTACACAGTCTAGGGTAATAGTCATTAGACATGGCTACGAAAACTAAACCTATATAACCTACCAAAATATTAGTTCCTACTTGGTACAGCCCCACGATTTCTATTGTATGGTACGTTTTAAGGTACCACCTTATACCATAAAAACACAACTGTCCAAAAATAACGCTCGCAGATAGCATAAGCCCTATTTTTGCCATTGGCACCCCTTCATAATAGGCTTCTTTTATGCTGATAAACTGTTTTGTAATAGGTATGTTACTTGTTAGATAATAGCTTATAAAAAAACCACTTATGGCAATGATAACAACAGAGGGAATAATTCCTGATATTCCTAAAAAGTAGTACGACAAAGACGCCGTAAATGCTGTTATTATAGCTAAATAAATGTTATATTTTACAATTATCACAACTTGTTTTTTTGCTTTTAGCACCGCCAATCTCATGCTGGTTAAAGTGGTAAACACAAAATAGATTCCTAATAAAACAACCCAAAACGTATCAACCGTATTGTTAAAAACAAGAGCACGTATCTGTTTCGAAAAAATTAAAGCAATACATGCGCCTAATAGACCTGTAGCAAGCGCCCACTTGTAGACTATTTTTATAAGTCTTCCCGATTTTTGCGAACTGATTTCTTGATCTGCTAAAGCAATTTCTCGAACACTACTCTCTGCAATACCAAAATTACTAACCGATACAATTAAATCTAATATATTTTTAAGTAGCCCTATTACACCAACACCTGCTGTTCCTAAAAAAACGGCAGCCACCTTATTGGTTACAACACTCCCCAAAAGTTTTATAAACTGAGCGACCCCAAATAGTCCTGTATTTTTAAAAATAACCTTATGAAAACTGTTGTGCGCCATTATATGTTACAGCCTATGGTTCTAAATTCATTTTTAAATCTTTCTACCCATGCGTTCCATTCTCTAATATAGGTTTTAGATTTATTCATTTTTTCTAAAATAGCATTTACAACTGTAATAGAAACATCTGCACCTAAATCCTTTAAAAAAGGAGTTGGATTGTTTAGCCAGTAAACATTTAAAGCTGCATTAAAATCATGGATAGAAAACTCGTCACAGGTATATTTAGGAAATGCAGAAGATATAAACCCTGTCTTTAAAACTTCTTGCGGTGTTCTGCCAAAAACTGTTGCATTTGCATTATAGTATGTAAGTGCATTGCCTATTTGCTGTTTTTCATCAACAACATCGTGAGCATTTTTCCAAATTTCGCTGTAATAGTCCTTTTTAAAAATGGCACCTGCTACCGAATACATCGTGTAGTACCCCAGCTCTTTTTCTAAAGTATACACACCTAATACGGTCATGAGTTTACGCCATAGTTTATGATATTTGGTATAAATATACTTGAATAAAAACACCGATTTAAATGGAATATCTGGAGCATACACCACTATATCCCCTACATTTTTAGTTACTGTTTTTCCTATTACTTTGGGGT
The DNA here is from genome assembly GCA_964562415.1 of uncultured Hyunsoonleella sp. Taxonomy (GTDB): domain Bacteria; phylum Bacteroidota; class Bacteroidia; order Flavobacteriales; family Flavobacteriaceae; genus Jejuia. The sequence goes on from CAZLTR010000048.1 coordinate 13,201, forward strand.
TTGACACCCAAAATAACTTTAACAGAGTAATATTTTCCTTGTAGCACTGCGCTTCTAAATCTTTAATGTTTATTGGCCTTGTAAACCACATATCATCTTCTAAAACTATAAAATAATCTGATAACTTTAGTGTACTCTCATACCAAAGTTTTGAAGGGATCACTTCTGGTAAGTTATAATCGCCTTTGCTAAGACATGTAGATTTTTCCTCGTAATATTCAGATTTTAATAGTATTACAGACGGATATTTTGTTTTTATTTCCTCTAAATAAAGACTAGGAGTACCATCATCTAAAATATAAATACGACCTTCAAATGCTTCCAGATACAAGAAAATACTATGCAAACACCGGTCTAGGTAATAGGCTCTGTTAAATGACTTTATAAGAATATCCATATTACACCATTTTTATAACGCGAGCAGGGTTTCCTCCCACAACAGTATTCTTAGGAATGGATTGTGTGACTATGCTTCCATTACCCACCACAGCATTATCACCAATAGTAACCCCTTTTAGTACTGTAACATTGTTACCTATAAAAACATTTTTACCAATTATTACTGGTGCAGAAGGTGGATTGTCTGCATTTCTTTTATGAGGCTCTAAGTGATGAAAATCACTATCTAATATCGAAAAATTAACACCTATGGTACACTTTTCTTGAATTGAAATATGCGCCATAGCTACTATATTAAAATTATTATTGATAACGACCTCGTCTCCTATTTCTATTTTTGAATGCTTCGTTCTTGCTTCGATATAGCCATAGTGCGAATAAAAAAGAGGTGATGCTTTGTAACCTAATTGCACATGGGCTCCAAAACGAATTTCTCCTTTACCAGAAAACAATACAGGTCCATTCTTAACAGGTTTATGTCCTATTATGGTATTATCCGACAACAAGTGGTATTTAAGCCGCCTTAATCTCGCAAACACTACACCAATTATTCTAGATTGTAGCGCCATTAGTAATTGTTTAAAACTGTTATGATGTGTGCTATATCCTCTTCAGACATCGCTGTGTTTAAAGGAATACTTATCACTTCGTTATGTATAGCCTCGGTAATTGGAAAAGACATCTCATTACCCCATAATGTGTGTAACGCCTCTTGTTGATGTGGCGGTATAGGATAAAAAATTAGGGTTTCCACACCATTTTGTAACAAATAATCTTCTAAGTGTTCTCGTTTTTCGACACGTAATACAAAAACATGAAATACATGATTTGCGGTTCCATTCCAATAGGGGAGTCGTATTTTAGCATTTCGTATGCCTTTTAAATACTGCTTAGCAATATGTTTTCGTGTTTCATTTTCGGTATCTAAATAAGGTAATTTCGCATTTAAAAAAGCAGCTTGCACTTCATCTAATCTATTATTTCCTCCTAATAAACTATTGGTATACTTACTGGTTTTACCGTAGTTCCTCAACTTATGTATGGTATCTGCCAGAGCCGTATTATTTGTTGTTACGGCCCCTGCATCACCAAAAGCACCTAAATTTTTGGTAGGATAGAAACTAAAAGCTGCTGCTACCCCCAAGTTCCCCGCTTTTTTTTGTAACCCTTCATCGTAAGCGCCATGAGCTTGAGCGGCGTCTTCTAAAACCACAAGATTTCTCGCTTTAGCCATCGCAGTAATAGATGCCATATCGCAAAGCTGGCCATAAAGGTGAACCACTAAAATAGCTCTGGTTTTAGAGCTAATATGCCGTAGGATGTCTTCTGGATCTATATTAAAAGTATCTGCTCGTGGCTCTACCAAAACAGGAATTAAGCCCGAATTTAGTATGGCTAGTATAGAGGCTATATAGGTATTAGCTGGCACGATCACCTCGTCGCCCTTATTCATTTTACCCAATACAATACAGGCATTTAAAATTAAAGTAAGCCCATCTAACCCATTACTTACACCAATACAATGTTTGGTACCACAATATGTAGCAAAAGACGTTTCAAATTTAGAAACTTGCGGTCCTAAGACATAATGTCCACTGTTTAAAACACTTTTAAATGCTTTCTCCAGCACGTCTTCGTAAGGATGATTTACGGACTTTAGGTCTAAAAAATTTATCATATAAACACAGTTTCCAACAATTTATAATTTTTAACGGCAACTTTATAAAAATCTTGAGTGATGCTTCTGGCACCAAAACCCTCTTTCCAAGATTGTAATCCAAAATTAATTTGTTTTCCGTTATTCGTATTTGAACTACCAAAGTCAAAATACAACTTATTTTTATAAATATCGGTAATTAAGTGCTGATGTAAAAAATCTAAACTTCCAATTACATTTCTATCTTCGGTGGCTGAAATATACTGGGAGTGGGCCACTTGATCTGTTTCAAAAATCACTGTTCCTGCTACCATTTCGGCACCTTTATAAACGGTATATAGCTTAATATGATTGGGAAACTTCTCTTTTAAACGTTTAATCTCATCTAAAGTATGTACTGGGGCAACGCCAAAACGGGCTTTTAAATTTCTGATTAAAATTTGCTCCCAAAACACCTCAAAATGATCGCCTGTTTCCAGTACTAAGCCATGCTTTTTGGCGCGTCTCACACCTTCTAATCTATTATTGGAAATCTTTATTTTATCTGCCATGTGTATGACAGACAGCACATCCTTTCGATACAAATCTGCTTTAAGAACAAACATTAAATAAGCCAATTCGCTAGAAGGCACTGTACTATATATTGCGGGCAACGGTTTAAAGTAAACGGTTTGGATATCCTGTGCTTCCAAGTGCGCAAATACAGCAACAAACACATTTAAAACAGCATTCATTTTTAGGGTCTTACCCAGCACCACACCGCCATAACTCAAACCTTGGTGCGAATGTAAATGCGCGTCTACTCTATTGGCAGGCACTACTGCTATGAGTTTGTCTTTTTTAAATACTAAAAGGGAATAATCCTTAAACCTATCGGCGTGGTATTCCATAAAATCTCTATGAAATAAAAATGTAGCATTTTTAGATGTTGTAATAAAAGCGTTCCACAAGCTGTAATATGCCGCAGTATAGCGTTTAACACTGTAATCCTCTTTTGCAGTAGTTGTTTTCAATAGTATGTATGCTATTAGTATTTGTGTTAGTTCTCTTTGCCTTCTTTAGGAGAACTGTCCACTCCAAATAAAGAACTCCCAAAAATGAGTAAAATTACACCGTAGTACATTAAATAACTCACAAAATGCCCTATTACAGCACCTTCAACACCATGTGTTTTTATAAAATAGATACTGGTTGTGTATAAAATAACCACTAAAAATGCCTCTGTTATCGCGTAATGCCAAAACATTTTCTTTGCTAAAAATTGATATGAAATAATCATAGACAATACTTTTACAAAATCGCCCAAGAGTTGCCATAAAAACAAATCTTCTACGGGGGCAAACTCCTCTGTAAATACCACACTTACAATAACCGATTTGAATAAATAAATAACCAGTAAGCCTAAAGCAAAAATAGGGACAATAGTTTTGTACAAACCAAATACTTCTCTTTTAAACACTTTTATATCGTGAATTTGAGAGAAACGAGGAATAATATAAAGCCCTAGTAACGAACTTACCAACATAAGGTAATATTTAGATATTCTAAGCATCGCTTCCCAAAAACCAGCTTCTTTATAGCCTATATTGTCTATTACATGAGAGCGAATAGCCAGAATAACTAAAGGTAAAATAATTGTAGAAAACAAAGCCATCCCTGTGTAAGAGCTCAACCGTTTTAAATAGGTAAAACTAATATTTTCAACACTTATTAAGGGAATAAAGCTTTTTCTATTAATGATCCCTACAAGGGTAATTAAAAAAATAAGGGATTCTGAAATTGCCACAGAAATTAATGCGCCATCCAGTTTATTTTGAATAATTAATAACAAGGTAATAGATAAACCTAAAACCTGACCTATAATATTAATAATGATTAGGATTTTATACTTGGAAAACCCATTCATTATTGAAAAAGAAAACATGTTTAACGCATAAAAGGGCAATGCTATCGCAAAAATTTTAATGGCATAAACATAGTTATTATAAGTTGGAAAAATGAGGCTATTGATATAATCGGCCTGAAAATAACAGAAAAAAGAAACTAAAATTGTGGTAAAAAAACCAAAATAATACACTGTGGACAGGGTTTTACTTAGCCTAACCAAATCCTCTCTATAGGTATTAACTTGCTTTACAATACCTTTATAAAACCCTAAGGTAGCCACTGTTTGCGCAGAAGTTACAAAATCTCTAAGGTTCCCTACAAGCGCCATCCCGTTAGGGCCAATAAAAACAGCAATAGCTTTAGATGTTAACAACCCCGCTATTATTCGAGTTAAAACAGCTGCCGTCTTTAAAGACATAATTTTAACAAGAACTTGAGTGTTTATATAATGTATTAGTTTTTTCAAAAAAAGAGAGCTTTCAAACTATAAACTTAAAAATGAAATAATTCGTATAGTTTTACGGTATCAAATATACAAAAGATGATATACTAGTACAATAACTTAAGATAATAGTCTGGCAATATTCTCATTATAGCTTAAAAAACAAACTGGTGTTGGCTTACCAAGGTAGTCCAACACCAGTTTTTATATTAAAACGCCATTAAATATAGCTTTAGCCCATAGTATGCATTAGAAAATCTATTACGGCTTCAAATGCCTAATTTGGGTTTAATACATCCTAGATTGATTTATTGCGCTTACGCTCTACTTCTGTTAAAAATATTTTACGTAATCTTAAATGATTAGGAGTTACCTCAACGTATTCATCTTTTTGGATGTATTCTAAAGCTTCTTCTAAAGAAAACTTAATAGCAGGTACAATCTTGGCTTTATCATCGGCTCCAGAAGAACGTACGTTACTTAACTTTTTAGTTTTAGTTACGTTAACAGTCATATCATCGCCACGAGAGTTTTCTCCAATAACTTGTCCTTCATAGATGTCTTCACCTGGATCTACGAAAAATTTACCTCTATCTTGTAATTTATCTATAGAATAAGGAATTGCTTGTCCGTTTTCCATAGACACTAAACTTCCATTTTGACGCTCTGGAATACCGCCTTTTAATGGCTGGTATTCTTTAAAACGGTGTGCCATAATAGCC
>CAZLTR010000049.1:0-17784 GCA_964562415.1 uncultured Hyunsoonleella sp.
GGACATTGTACTGTATGTGCTACAGCTAACGCGATTAAAGACTTTTCTCTTGCGGTTAATGCGCCTTCTTCAAAAACTTTGCTATAGTATTCGAAGAATTTAGAGCCCAATTCTTCACTCCATTCTGTAATTTTCCCAAACTTTCTTAGGTCAGACGGATCGTAATATGTTTTTTGCATGATCTTATTTTGTGGTAAAGATAAACATCTTATCTAATTTGTCGGTAAAGGCCCCTCGACATAACAGAAAATTTAAGGTTTAATAGATACTTAAATTTTTCGTAAAAAAGCATAGAATATATGAGAATTATAGGCTTAGAGTGCAGATGAATTTTTAATTTTACGAACTAATCTTCAAAATTGAATACGTGTATTATATAGGATATGATTTAGGGAGTTCTTCAGTTAAGGTATCTATTGTAGATGCGGCTTCAGGAACGAACATAGTGACCTTAAACGAGCCCACAAATGAAATGGAAATTGTAGCACCAGAACAAAACTGGGCAGAACAAGATCCAAACATGTGGTGGCATTATGTATGTGTAGCGACGAAACGCGCTATCAAAGAAGGACATATAGAGGCTTCTAAAATTAAGGGCATTGGTATTTCGTACCAAATGCATGGTTTAGTTGTCGTTGATAAAGCGGGAGCGCCTTTAAGAAACTCTATTATTTGGTGTGATAGTCGTGCTGTAGAGATTGGTAATACAGCGTTTGAAGCTTTAGGTGAAACAAAATGTATGGATCACCTGTTAAATTCTCCAGGGAATTTTACCGCTTCTAAATTAAAATGGGTACGCGATCATGAACCAGAGGTATACGCCAAAATATACAAATACATGTTGCCAGGTGATTTTATCGCATTGCAACTATCTGGAGTTTGTAACACGACAAAAAATGGCTTGTCCGAAGGCATGCTTTGGGATTATAAAACCGATACCGTAGCCGATTGGTTATTGGAGCATTACGGGATTGATACAAATCTTACACCAGATGTTGTTGCTAATTTTTCAGAACAAAGTTTTGTAAATGCAGCAGGCGCAGAAGCAACAGGATTACCAGAAGGTGTCCCTATCACTTATAGAGCAGGAGACCAACCTAATAATGCCTTGTCATTAAACGTGTTTAATCACGGAGAAGTTGCCGCCACAGGAGGAACTTCTGGAGTTGTATATGCTGTAACGAATGTGTTGAAATCTAAGGAGTCTTCAAGGATTAACCATTTTGCGCATGTGAACTATACTAAAGAGACCACAACTTTAGGAAAATTATTATGTATCAATGGCGCAGGGATTCAGTACCGATGGTTGAAAGATAATTTAGCATCCGATTCTTATGAGGCCATGAATGCCAAAGCAGAGGTGGTGCCTGTAGGATCTGAAGGCGTTTGTGTGATTCCTTTTGGCAATGGTGCCGAACGTATGTTTAACAATAAGATTGTAGGAACGCACTTTTGTAATTTAAACTTAAATACGCATAGTGAAGGCCACTTATGTCGTGCGGCTTTAGAAGGTATTGCATTTTCGTTTGTATACGGAATGGATATTTTAAAAGCGGATAATGCAGAGATAAAAGTGATACGAGCGGGGAATGATAATTTATTCCGATCTGAGATTTTCTCTAATACAGTCGCTACCCTAATTGGTCATGAAATTGAAATTTACAACACCACAGGAGCTGTAGGAGCAGCGAGAGCGGCAGGCTTAACCGATGGTGATTTTGAAAAATTTGGTGCTAACATTACAGCGAACGACCATGTGATGACCTATAAGCCTTTAGGAAATAAAGCGCCTTATGAAGCGGCATACCAAAACTGGAAAAAAGAATTAGAAATAGTATTAAAACATAAATAAAACGTAAAACAATGGCATTAATAGGCGATAAAGAATACTTTAAGGGTATTGGCGAAATTAAATTTGAAGGAAAGGATTCTGATAATCCGTTAGCATTTAAATATTACAACCCAGAACAAGTTGTTGCTGGAAAAACAATGCGTGAGCATTTCAAGTTTTCGGTAGCATATTGGCATACCTTCTGTGGACAAGGTGCAGATCCATTTGGACCAGGTACACAGAGTTTTGAATGGGATAAACCTTCTGATGCTATCGCTGCTGCAAAAGCAAAGGCAGATGCTGCTTTTGAGTTTATTACTAAAATGGGATTTGACTACTACTGTTTTCACGATTACGATTTAGTGCAAGAAGGCGCTACATTTGGAGAGTCTGAAAGTAGATTAGCAACAATTACAGATTATTTAAAAGAGAAGCAAGCCGCTTCTGGTGCCAAGTTACTTTGGGGTACTGCGAACTGTTTTTCTAATCCACGTTACATGAACGGAGCCTCTACAAATCCAGATTTCGATGTTGTAGCACGTGCAGGTGGACAAGTGAAATTAGCGTTAGATGCTACGATTAAATTAGGTGGTGAAAACTACGTATTCTGGGGCGGACGTGAAGGTTACATGTCGTTGTTAAATACAGATATGGGACGTGAGTTAGACCACATGGGGCAGTTTTTAGCTATGGCTAGAGATTATGCACGTGCGCAAGGATTTAAAGGAAACTTCTTTATAGAGCCTAAGCCAATGGAACCATCTAAGCACCAGTACGATTTCGATTCTGCTACTGCTATAGGTTTCTTAAAAGAGTACGGTTTAGATAAAGATTTTAAAATCAATATAGAGGTAAACCACGCAACATTAGCACAGCATACATTCCAACATGAAATAGAAGTGGCTGCAAAGGCGGGTATGTTAGGAAGTTTAGATGCGAACCGTGGGGATTACCAAAATGGATGGGATACAGACCAGTTCCCTAACAACATTCAAGAAACGACTGAAGCCATGTTAGTGTTCCTAAAAGCAGGCGGCTTACAAGGTGGTGGTGTAAACTTCGATGCTAAAATTAGAAGAAACTCTACCGATTTAGAAGATGTGTTTTTAGCACACATTGGTGGTGCAGATACGTTTGCTAGAGCATTATTAGTAGCCGATAAAATTATTTCGTCTTCACCTTACGACAAGTTAAGAAAAGAGCGTTACAGTTCTTTCGATTCTGGAAACGGAAAAGCTTTCGAAGAAGGGAAACTAAACTTAAGTGATTTGTACCAAATAGCTCAAGGTAATGGCGAATTAGAATTGAAGAGTGGTAAACAAGAATTGTTTGAAAACATCATCAATCAATATATCTAAACCACTTATAGAACGCCGCAAAATGTGCTAAGCACGTTTTTAGAGTGTTAAAGTTTATTATAAATAAAGCGAATCCTACAACAAAGGTTGTAAGATTCGCTTTGTTTTGCTTAAAAGTGAATTCTATCTCTTATATTAGCGGTCAACTAAAAATTAATAATAGATAAATTATGGGTATAATTTCCTTTATAGGGTTTACATTGCTGGTAGCTGTAGTAGCTTATTTGGCAACTAGAAATACAGATGAGAACACCTCCGATGGTTATTTTTTAGGAGGGAGAAGTTTAACGGCTACTGTAATTGCAGGGTCTTTATTACTAACAAATCTGTCTACAGAACAAATCGTAGGACTAAACGGTGATGCTTACAAAGATGGTATCTTAGTAATGGCTTGGGAGACTTTAGCAGCCATTGCCATAGTAATCACCGCTGTGTTTTTATTACCGCGTTATTTAAAAGGTGGCATCTCTACCATTCCAACATTCTTAGAGCGTCGTTTTGATAGTACAACGAAAGCAATGACTTCTGGATTGTTTCTTACAGGTTACGCTGTTGTATTGTTGCCTATGGTACTATTTACAGGGTCTAAGGCGATAAGTGGTATGTTTGATATCCCTCAACTTTTAGGCGTAAGCGAATGGGGCGCGATATGGATTTGTGTATGGGGTATTGGTATTGTAGGCTCTATTTATGCCATTTTTGGAGGTCTTAAAGCTGTAGCAGTTTCAGATACCATTAATGCTGTAGGTTTACTTATTGGAGGGCTTTTAATACCTGTTTTTGGATTGATAGCTATAAGTGAAGATGGTAGTCTTTTGGGTGGTTTAACTAAATTAGCAACAGAGCACCCCGAAAAGATGAATGCTATAGGTAGCTCAGAATCTTCAATTCCATTTGAAACTATATTTACAGGAATGATGTTGGTACAACTGTTTTATTGGGGGAGTAACCAGCAAATCATACAACGTGCTTTAGGGGCTAAAAACTTAGCAGAAGGACAAAAAGGATTAACGATTGCGGCTTTTATTAAAATATTGGGGCCTATCATTGTGGTATTGCCTGGAATCATTGCATTTCATAAATACGGAGAAGGGATGCACACCAGTGATGTATATCCAACATTGGTAGCAGATGTATTGCCTGAGGTTTGGATTGGCTTTTTCGCTGCCGTATTATTCGGTGCGATTTTAAGTTCATTTAATTCGGCTCTTAATAGCTGTGTGACCTTATACGGTGTTGATATTTACAAACAATTTATAGATAAAGAAGCTACAGATGAAGTTGTTGTGAAAAAAGGAAAGCGTTTTGGCGTTATTTTAGCATTTTTCGCAATGATTATAGCTCCATTTTTAGTGTATGCAGACAGTATTTTTGGATACTTACAAACGGTAAACGGGGCGTATAGTGTGCCTATATTAACCGTTTTAGTAATTGGTTTTGTAACTAAGAGGGTGCCTGCGCTTGCAGCTAAAGCGGGTGTGATATTCGCATTTACAATTTATGTGCTATACATTATCTTATCGGATGGTTTAGGTATTGTAACCCTGCACATGTTACATATGCAAGCCATTACTTGCGTGTTAACTATAATTTTAATGTTAGTAATTGGCAAGTTAAAACCACGAGCAACCGATTATGAGCAAACTTATACAGAGCAGGTAGATGTAACTCCTTGGAAATTTGTAAAACCAGTTGGCTTAGTCATTTGTTTAATTGTCATATCTACATACTTTATATTTAACTAGTAAAGCATACGCGCGCTCTAGTAACGTGATCGTATTTTATTTTAAAACCCGGTACCTTAAATGGTATTGGGTTTTTTAGTTTTAAGAAGACAGCAGTGTTTATGGAATCTAGAAAGACTTATCACAACGTGGCATGTGTCATGTAGGGTTGCGTCTTTTTAAGCCTATAAAAAGCATATGGAGTCACAGTATTTCTTTGTGTTGGTTGGTGGTAATAAGGGGGATGAGGTCTTCGTTATTCTGTTTTGTAAGACTTTTTTAACGATTTTTGGTTTGAACAGGTCTTACGGTATGCTCATTATTACATATCGACAATTCTTAAAAATACAATTCGAATTGATTCTACGCAGTTTATTAAAGGGAAAAACTATTATTTAAAGTGTATTGGAGAATCGTCCGCTATTCCAAGCTTATAGCTTGTAGTTCTAGGCTTAAAAAAAAGAGACTTTTAGAGTCTCTTGGTGCTATCCCGCTCAATAAGGCTTGTTTTAATAATTTTAGTTTGAAAAGCGGCGTTTTGGTCTTCGTTTTCAATACGTTCTATAAGTATACTTGCGGCAGATTCCCCAATGTATTTACCATGTTGGCTAATCGCAGAGATAGAGGGGGTAAGGTGCTGTAATAACATGCCGTTGGTAAAACAGGCAATAGACATCTCTTCGGGAATCTTATAGTGCATTTGTTTTACGAGACGTAGCGCATTTACGGCAGAGGTTTCTTCTAGACACAATAAGCCATCTATAGACTTATCGGCGAGGATGATTTTAAGCGCCGTATCAAAATCTTCATGCTTCGCTATGCGAACAATACGCTTTTCTTGAATAGGCATACCAAATGCATTTAAAGCTTTCTTATAGCCCTCTACACGTAGCTTCCCTACACTTAAATTGTCGATCACAGAAATTAAAGCGATATGCTTACAGCCCGTTTTAATTAAATGCGATGTCGCAGAAAAGGCGCCCTCCAAATCGTCTACAATAACTTTGTCGCAGTTAAAAGTATCTGAAATACGATCGAACATCACTATAGGAATCCCTTCATTTGAAGCGTTTTGCAAATGCGTGTACTGTTCTTTAACTTGTGTTTCTTCAGCAAGCGAAATGATAATACCGTCTAAGGTATCACTTTTTAGTAATTCTAAAGTTTTGACTTCTTTCTCAAACGATTCGTTCGAAATGCATGAAATAATATGATACCCATGTTGGGTAGCCTTTGCTTCTATGCCCACAAATACTTTAGCAAAAAAACTATTCATAATATTAGGAATGATCACCCCTATAGTTTTTGTTTTTTTATGCAATACACTTAGGTCTACACTTTTAGATTTGTAATTGTTAGCTCTGGCATAGGCTACAATTTTTTCCTTAGTAGTGGCACTAATTTCATAGCTATCGCTCAATGCTTTAGATACGGTAGCTATAGAAACCCCAAATGTATTGGCGATATGTTTTAATGTGATGCGTTTTGGCATTGACTATAGTTGGAATCATTAGTATAACACCTTTATGTTAAGGCATTAGGCTCTATTAAATTTAATGTTTGCAAGCTGTTTGTATGGCACAACAGTGCATGTGCCTACAAAATTAAACATTTTTTGCGCTGTTCGATAACTGCTAATGCGCTTTTGTGGGGTTAATTTATAGGGAGCGCTGTCTTTTTGAAATGTAAGGCTATAACAGTACCTGTATTGGGCGTGCTTTTAACAGAAATTTTCCCTTTATGCAGTAACATGATTTGTTTACACAAACTAAGGCCAATACCACTACCAGTTGTTTTGGTGGTAAAAAACGGTACAAAAATGTCGTTGCTAATTTCTTTAGGGATGCCTTTGCCATTATCGGTAACCGATAGGGTGGTGCTGCCATCTAAATGTGTTTTCGCAAATAGTGTTATTGTTGGGGTTTCGGTTTTTTCTAAGGCTTCTATTGCATTTAAAATAAGATTTAATAAAACCTGTTCAATGAGGTAATTATCAACCTCTATCTCTAAGTTAGGATTTTGAATGCTGCAGTTTAAGGTCATGTTTTTTTCGACAAGAGAAGGCAGCATTAGTGTTTTTAGACTCGAAAATAAAGCGCTTACATTTACCTTGCTAAGGTTTAATGTGTTAATCTTATTTAAACTTCTATAGGTTTTTGCAAATTTTAAAAGGCCTTCGCTTCGGCTTTTAATACTTTCTATGCCGGTACTTAAATCTGTAATGTCTAAAGCTGCGGTTTCTGGAGTATCGATAGCAGCTAAAATTTGAGATTGTAACGTTTCTGCTAAGGAACTTATAGGCGCGATAGAATTCATGATTTCATGTGTCATAACACTTAACAGTTTTTTCCAAGCTTCAGATTCGTTTTTGTTTAAAGTAGCATCGATATTTTGAAGAACGATTAATTTAAAACGCTCGTCTTTTATTTCAAAAATACTGGTAGATATTAAGAGTTTGACGTCTTCATTTTCAATGTTTAGCGTGATGTTGTCATCTGTAGTATAATGATTGGTAAAAATAAGTTTAAAGAGTTCTGGTTTTCTGTTTTTTATAAAATCTACTGTTTTTAATGAAGGGATATTCAATATGGTTTTAAAAGCATCGTTACCCCATAACACATGGCCTGTTTCAATATTATAGGCTATAATCCCAGTTTGTATGAGCTCTAATATTTTTTTGAGATATAAATGTTGTTCTTCTTTTTCTTTATTAATTTGGATGATCGTTTTAGTAACAGCATTGAAGTTTTTATGTAGTTTTTGAATGTCAGGCGCACCCGTATCTTCATTAAACCATCTTGAAAAATCTTTATATTTTATAGATTCGAAAAAATCATCTACTTCAGAAAACCGTTTAGACATAAAATTTAAAAGGTTAAGAAAAGAAAAAATGGACAGGGTTAAGAAGCACGCTGAAAGCAAATATTTCAAAGAGGGGTTTAAATTAAAATCTAAAGCGAATACACTATAGGCTAAAGCCATTAGCGTTAAAAATAAAATGAAGACCCTTAAAAATAAGGCCCGTTTAAACGTGTTATAAACCATATTTATTAAGCCTTCTGTAAAGCGCCGTTCTTGTAATGCCTAATATTTTAGCCGATTTAGAAATATTACCATTATTTTTTTCAATGACTTTTAGAATTGCATTTTTCTCAACGGTTTCCAATTTAAAATCGTCTTCGTGTAAGGCCTGTATGTTTTTTTCTAATGGTGAAAATACCAGATCATCTTCATTTAATATAGACGTTTCGGCCATAATTACGGCACGTTCTAGAGCGTATTGCAACTCACGAACATTACCTGGGAAGGGGTAATCACACAGTTTTTGTATAAAACTGTCTTCTAATTTAAAGCCCGATTTAGAATACTTATCGCTGTACAGCTCTACAAAATGTTTTGCCAAAACAACGACATCTCTTCCTCGGGTTCTTAGAGGCGGTATCATGATTTCTACCGTATTAATTCTATAAATCAAATCTCTTCTAAACAGTGTTTCGTTAGAAAGGGATTGGATTTGCAAGTTTGTCGCACAAATAAGGCGTATGTCTATAGGTATGGTGTGGTTAGAGCCTAAAGGGGTAACATGTCTGTTTTGTAATACTGTTAAGAGTCTTGCTTGCTGTTGTAAGCTAATGTTGCCGATCTCATCAAGAAATAAGGTACCCCCATGGGCGGTTTCAAAACGCCCTTTTCGATCTTCTCTTGCATCTGTAAAAGCGCCTTTTTTATAACCAAAGAGTTCACTCTCAAATAAGGTTTCGGTTAATGCGCCTACGTCTACTTTAACAAAAGGCTTGTCTTTTCTTAATGAATTATCATGAATGGCTTTGGCGATTAAGTCTTTTCCTGTACCGTTTTCACCTAAAATTAAAATATTGGCATCGGTTGGTGCTATTTTTTTTACTTTCAAAAAAACAGCTTGCATCACCTTACTCTCTCCCAACAATTTAGTCCCTTTTACAAATGCTCTGGTGTTCTTGCTTTGTTTTGATGACTTCTGGTCAAGACTATCACAGAGTGCTGCAATAAGTTTGTCGTTTTTCCATGGTTTGACTAAAAAATCTGAAGCCCCTTGTTTTAAGCCTCTAATTGCTAATTCTAAATCACTGTAAGCTGTTATTAAAATAACATTTAGATTCTTATCGGTTTCCTTAATTTTATTAAGCCAATAAATGCCTTCGTTTCCGGTGTTTATAAGCCCATTAAAATTCATGTCTAGAATGACAATATCGAATTGTTGGGTTTTAATGAGGTGTATAAGGTTTGCTGGGTTTTGTTCGGTAGTAACGCTTTTTACTTTCGATTTTAAAAGCAACCGCAAGGCAATTAATACATCAGAATCGTCATCAATAACTAATATGTTCGCATTTTTTAATAGCATAATTACAATATTACGATTTTATCAAGGGCATTTAAAATTATTGATCCAGAAAAATGAAACATCAAAAAAGTGTTGTATTATCGAACGCAGTTGTATCATTTTCGAACACTTAAAACTAAAGGATTGTTTGTAACGTGTTGTTTGTTAGTGATTTGTGTTTGTGGCACGGTAATGACTATAAGTAAGCCAAATAGTAATAACTTATGGATATCATTTTAGAAAAGAAACGTTTTAGTGCTAAAAGAATACGTCTTATGGTTGGCGTCGTTTTACTGGTCGCTTTGATAATTTTTGTAATTTTTTCTACAGGAGGTAATTCAAAACTGAATGTTAATATGGAACGTATTTCAATTAGTGAAATCACCGAAGGTGTATTTCAAGAAAATATACCTGTTAGTGGCGTTGTACTGCCTATTACCACTATTTATTTAGATGCTTTAGAAGGCGGACGGGTAGAGGAAATATTTGTAGAAGATGGCGCTATTATGAAACAGGGCACTCCTATACTTCGTCTTTCTAATACAGATTTAGAATTAAGTTTAATCAATCAAGAAACCTCAGTTTATAATTTGCTTACCCAAATGCAAATTTCCCAAAATGCGGCAAATCAAAACACAATTAATAAGTTAAATAGAATGACCGATGTGGAAAATGCCCTTATTGAAGCCGATCGTATTTATAAACTTAACAAAACTTTATTTGCGGCAAAAGCCATAGGGCGTCAAGAATTTCAAGAATCTGAAAACAATTACAACTACCAGAAACAGCGTATGGAGTTAGCGCGAGAAATTTTAATTCAGGATTCTATATCGATTAAGCAAGAGGCCTCTCAAAAAAGAAATTCTCTAGGAAGAACGCAAAGTGCTTTAAAGTTAATGCGAAAAAAGGTGGGTGATTTGGTCGTGCGTGCCCCTGTAGATGGACAGCTTACGTCATTAGATGCCGAAATTGGGCAATCTAAAAATAAAGGGCAGCGTTTGGGACAAGTTGATGTATTAAGTGGATTTAAAGTACGTGCAGATATCGATGAACACTACATTTCTAGAATTTATACGGGTCAAGAAGGCACCTTTTCTTTTAACGGGAAAGACTATAAGTTGATTATAAAAAAGGTGTTTACCCAAGTTTCGGAAGGACGATTTCAGGTGGATATGCTGTTTAATGAAGATATTGAAGGCATAAGACGTGGGCAATCTCTTCAAATTAGATTAGCTTTAAGTGATGAAAAGCAAGCGATTTTAGTGCCTAAAGGCGGCTTTTTTCAAAAAACAGGAGGAAATTGGATTTTTAAATTAAACGAAGATGGGACCTTAGCGCATAAAGTAGATATTAAATTAGGGACTAAAAATACGGCGTATTACGAGGTGTTAGAAGGGGTGTCTCCTGGCGATAAAGTGATCACTTCTAGCTATGATAATTTTGGAGATAAAGACGAATTAGTATTAAAAGAATAAGATAAATAACATGATAAAAATAACAGACTTAGAAAAATATTACAAAACAGAAGAGTTGCAAACCATAGCCATTAATAAGTTGTCTTTCGAGGTGAAGAAAGGCGAGTTTGTAGCTATTATGGGGCCTTCAGGTTGTGGAAAATCGACGTTGCTCAATATTTTAGGCATGCTAGATGATGCCGATGCAGGGAGTTTTATGTTTAATGACGAAGAGGTTATAGATTACAATGAACGTAAACGTGCCCATTTGCGCAAGCATAATATTGGGTTTGTATTTCAGAGTTTTAATTTAATTGATCAGTTATCTGTTTTTGAAAATGTAGAACTGCCGTTAATCTATACGGGAGTAAAAAAGTCTGAACGTACCAAACGTGTAAACGAAGTGTTAGAAAAAATGCAAATCATGCACCGTCGCAAACACTTTCCGCAACAATTATCAGGAGGGCAGCAACAACGTGTTGCTGTGGCAAGAGCCGTTGTGAATAATCCCAATTTAATACTGGCCGATGAGCCTACGGGGAACTTAGACAGTTCTAATGGTAATGAGGTTATGGAACTTTTAACCGAGTTAAATGCCCAAGGCACTACCATTATTATGGTAACGCATAGTGAGCATGATGCGAAGTTTACGCACCGTATTATACGTTTATTAGACGGCCAAAAGGTGGCGGAGAATAGTTTGGTATAATATTAAAGAAATAGGTTGGCCCTAAAGGGATTACTACAATTTTATATTACATAGATTAATGATTTTATCAAGTTACTTTAAAATAGCACTAAGAAGTCTTAAAAAACGATTGACTTACACATTAATAAACGTTTTGGGTTTGAGTGTTGGTCTTGCTAGTTTTTTAATCTTGATAGCTTATACGAATTACGAAGAGAGTTATGATGGGTTTCACGAGAACAAAAATGAGGTGTACCGTATTATTTTTGAAAGAAAACAGAATAATGAAACTATAAGTGTATACCCAGCTATTATGCCGCCTTTGGGAGACGCTCTAAAACGAGAAATACCCGAAGTGCAAGGTATGACAAGGTTTAGTCATAAAGGTGGTGTTGTGAAAAATGAACATATCACAACAGATGTAAAAGGATTGTTTTATGTCGATGCCGATTTTTTTAAACTATTCTCTTTTAAACTTATAGCTGGAGATCCTAAAACCGCATTAGCACATCCAAGATCTATTGTTATTACCCAAGAGATGGCTACCACATATTTTGGAGATAAAGAGCCGTTGGGGCAGGTGTTAAAAGTTGCCAACGATTATGGCAAAGTAGACTATAAAGTTACAGGAGTCGCAGAGAACCCTCCAAAAAATACAAGCCTTGATTTTCAAATGCTTTGTACGTTTGAAACCATTTATATGAGAAAAAAATGGCTTCAAAATAATTGGATGTTTTGGGGATTTGAAACGCTAATTTCAGTTAAAGAAGGCACAGATGTGTCACGTGTTAAACAGAAGTTAACGGTATTTGCGAATAAACATAAAACAGATCCTATGGAGGCTACTGTGGATTGGTCCTTCGATTTACAACCCATTCAAGACATACATTTAAAATCAGATTTTAGGCCAGACGCATTGCAAAGGGATTCTAGTGCAAGAACGATACATCTACTTAAAGTTATTGCGCTGTTAATCGTATTAATCTCATGGGTAAACTATGTAAACTTATCTACAGCGAGTTCTTCAGAGCGCGCTATCGAAATAGGCGTACTAAAATCTATTGGTGCGCATAAACGCCAAATCACGATACAGTTTTTAGTAGAATCGTCTATTGTGTTTTTTATGGCCGTAGGTTTGGCGATAGGTTTCGTGTTTTTATTAATTACTCCTTTTTGTGGCTTATTAGATATAGAATATGGTTTTGATCTTGTATTGCAAACAGAATTTTGGATACGTCTTCCTTTTATTGTTTTCATTGGGATTATAGCTTCTGGTTTATACCCTGCTTTTGTATTGGCATCGTTTAAAACTACAGAAGTTTTAAAATCTAAAAACATGAATGCACCAAGTAGTGCTGTGGTACGAAAAATATTGGTAGGTTTTCAATTTGTTATTTCAATACTGTTGATTGTTTGTACAGTAATTATGATTCAACAAAATAATTTTATGAAGCAAAAGGATTTGGGGGCAGATATTGATAATGTGATCGCCTTGAGACGCCCAGAATTGAAAGATAATGTGAAGTACAGAAAATCATTAAAGAGTTTTGGGAAAGCATTAGAACAAATTTCGGGCGTATCAGGTGTATCAGCAGGTTATTCGGTACCATCTATGTGGACTTGGAGCATGGCCGTTTGGAAGACGGAAGAAGGTCCTGAGAGTCAAAAGACACATATGGTGACGAGTATCGATGAAAATTATATTGGTATTTATGGTTTAAAACTACTTGCGGGCAAAAACTTTGAAGGTAATGCCAAGATAGATGCCACTAAGGTCATCGTGTCGAAAAAGGCGTTGGAGTTATTTGGTATCTCAACAGCAGAAGATGCCTTGGGAACGAATATTAAGGTTGAAGGCTTCCAAAAACGAAACTTTGAAATTATAGGCGTTGTAGAAGATTATCATCATTTATCATTACACCAGAGTTTAAGGAGTATGGTGTTTTTGTCTAATATAGGGATGTTTCGATTTCCTAAAGTTTTCTCTTTAAAACTTGATAATGACGCTGTATCAATAAAACAAACGATGGCACAGGTTAAGACGGTGTTCGATCGGTTTTTTCCAGGTGATATTTTTGAACATTCCATTTTAAAAGAGCGCTACTCTTTACAATACCAAGAAGAAGATATAAATCAAAATGTGTTTACCGTTTTTTCTTTATTAGCAATAGTCTTGTCTTGCGTAGGTGTTATAGGCTTGTCATCATTTATAGCACTTTTAAAAGCTAGAGATATAGCGGTTCATAAAGTTCTTGGGGCTAATAAAACAAGCGTGTTTTGGCAATTGTCTAAAGAGTTTATGATCGTATTGGCTGTTGCTGCTGTTTTAGCAATTCCATTGGTTTATGTTTTTATGGAGGATTGGTTAAGCAATTTCCCTTATCGCATAGCGATAGCGTTACCTCATTTTATTATGGCCTTTGTTAGTGTCTTTGCTGTTATGATCTTGGTTATATTTTTTAATATGTATAAAGCATTGGTTAAAAACCCTGTACACGTGTTAAAAGAATAAAAGTGAAAAATTTTAAGTGATAACATTATGTTACGAAACTATTTTAAAATCGCATGGCGGAATCTTATTAAAAATAAGGGATATACTTTTATCAATGTTGTGGGGCTAGCAATGGGGATATGGTGTGCTATTTTAACAGGGCTTTGGGTGCAAGACGAATATTCTTATGATGATTTTCATGAACACGCAAATCAGATTTACCGTCTTCATAGAAATGTTAAACATACTAATGGTGTTTTAGAAACTCAAATAGATACAGCATATCCAATAGCCGATGCTTTAGTTGAAACGTTTCCAGAAGTTAGAGATCGCACACGGTATAAGAATCCTATTCCTATGGTTATTGAGGTAGAAAAGGAGTTCTTAAAACGAAAGGTCGCAGGAGGAGACTCTAATTTTTTTAAAACGTTTTCATTTCAGCTAACAGAAGGGTATAAGGAGCAGTGTCTCAGTAAATTAAATTCTATTGTTATTTCTTCAGAACTTTCAGAAAGTTATTTTAAAGACGCTTCAGCCTTAGGTAAAACTATTTCGCTTATTATAGGAGATAAATCTGTTGATTTTAACATTACGGGAGTTTTTCAAAAAGACCATAAAAATACCACGTTTGATTTTGATCTAATTTTACCAATAGATAATTATTTGAAAGTTAACACATATTGGAAAAGTTGGGGTAATTCATGGTTATCAACATATGTAATACTAGATGAAAAGGCTCATTTTAAAACAGTAAACGCTAAAATCGCCAACTTTCCTAAACAAAAAGGTAAAGCAGATTGGTTTACACTTACCACACAGCCTTTAAAAGAAGTCTATCTACATAATAAATTTAAAAATGGGGGTGTTGCAGGAGGCAGAATAGATACCATTATTTTGTTTTCGATAATAGCTTTTTTTACGTTACTAATAGCATGTTTTAATTTTATAAATTTAGCTACTGCTTGGGCGTCTCATAGAACTAAGGAAATTGGGATTAGAAAAGCCATTGGAGGAGAAAAAAAAGGAATTGTCTTTCAATTTATTACAGAAGCTCTGCTTATTATTATCCCATCCATTTTAATAGCTGTACTACTTACAATATGCTCTTTAAACAAATTTAATGGCTTAACCAATAAGCATATTGTTTTAGACTTATTTGATATTAATTTTTATATCTTCTTATTAGGAATTTGTTGTGTAACTGTGCTCTTCTCGGCGCTTTACCCCGCAGTATATTTAGCTTCTTTTAAAGTTGTTGATGCTTTAAAAGGAAAATTAGTGGGAAATAATTTCACACAGGCACTATTTAGGAAAGGGCTTGTTACATTTCAATTTTGTTTAGTCATAATCTTGACAGCAGGGACGCTATCTGTAGTCCATCAATTAAAATACCTGTTCGATAAAAACCTTGGATTTGATAAAGAAAACATTATTTGCATGCAAATAGATGAAAATACTATTAAAAGGTATAATACAATTAAATCTAAGTTATTACAACATACGAGTATTTTAGACGTAAGTGCAGCTAGGGATTTTATGGATGTAAATTACTTGGGCCTATCTTCAGACCCTAAATGGAAACTTAAACCAAAGGGGAACAAAATTTGGTTTGCTATTCAGGATATAGATTTTGGGCTACTAGAATTGCTCAATATAAAATTAATAAAAGGGCGTGCGTTTTCTCCTGAATTGGCTACAGACACCACAAACTTTGTTATTAATAAAGCAGCAGCGAAAGTTATGGGTTTCGAAAATCCTATAGGCGAGCATCTAGAAGCATGGGGTGTAAAAGGTAAAATAATTGGAATAACACAGGACTTTCATTTTTCGTCGTTACATTCAGAAGTCAAACCAATTATTTTTAGATGCCAGCCCTCCAATTCTTATTTGGCATATGTTAAAATTCAACCCAATAAGATAAAAGAAACACTCGCTTATATGGAGAAAGTTCATAAAAATTTTAGTGAATTTCCATTTGATTATACCTTTTTAGACAAAAAAATAGATGCAGCGTATAAACGCGAGATGGTGTTGCAAAAACTAATAAGCTATTTTACAATTTTTGCCATATTTATTTCTGTACTAGGGTTAATAGGGCTTGCTACGTATACGGCAAAAGCCAAGGGCGGTGAAATTGCTATTCGTAAAGTTTTAGGAGCTAAAATATTTAATATAATAAGTTTATTGTTTCAAGAGTATTTTATAATGATACTTATAAGTTGCGTAATAGCACTGCCTATAGCTTATTACTTTACGAGTAACTGGTTGGCAAATTTTGCTTATAGAACAGCACTTGGTTGGCAGCTTTACCTATTTCCATTATTGTTAATCATTATAATAACGATCATTTCAATTGGGTATAGCGCTATTAAATCAGCTATTAGAAACCCTATAAAAAGCTTAAGAACGGAATAAAAAAACAAATACAATGAAAACAAATAAAATTTTAAAAATAGCAGCCTTTTTTACAATCGTGTACACAAGTGCCTTTGCTCAAAAAAAACAGCAGATCGTGGGGTTTGATAAGATAGACGTACAGACTGTTAATAGAACCATTTCTAAAGGCTCAATTATCTCTATGAATGCGAATAAAGGCGATGGATTAGTCCTTTTTAAAACTATAGCATTTAAAAAAGGCACTATAGAATTGGATCTTTTAGGGCAGGATATAAAAGGCAAAAGTTTTGTTGGACTTGCTTTTAATATTGAAGATAATGCGACTTACGAAGCGGTGTATTTTAGGCCCTTTAATTTTTTAGCAAAAGACGCTACCCGAAAAAGTCATATGGTACAATACATCTGTCAGCCTAAATACACATGGCGTGAATTAAGACAGACTAGAACAGGCGAATTTGAACATGAAATTAAAACACCACCAAATCCTAAGGATTGGTTTCATGTAAAAATTGAAGTAGGAGAAAAAGAAGTGCGTGTTTATGTAAATAATTCGAAAGTCCCCGATTTAGTGGTCGAAAGACTTACAGAAATAAAATCGGATACAATTGGGCTTTGGACAGGAAATGGATCTTCTGGGAGTTTTAAAGGTTTAAAGATTAGTAAGTAATAGGGACTGTTTTTTATACCTAGAATTAAAACAACTGAACTAGAAAATTAAGGAAAGACGCATCTATCATTTAAAAAACGAACACTCATGATACGAAACTATTTTAAAATCGCGTGGCGAAACCTTATAAAGAATAAAGTCTATTCTGTTATTAACATTGGAGGACTAGCAATAGGTATCGCTGCAGCACTTTTAATTTCGTTCTGGGTTTATGATGAATTAACGTTTAATACGCATATTGAACATCGAGATAAAATAGCGATAGTGTTTCAAAATGAAACTTTTAATGGGAAGGTCTTAACACATGGTGGCATCCCAAGAGCCTTAGAAATGGCTTTAAGAACAGATTACGATAGCTATTTTAAACATATAGCAATGGCCTCTTTCGGTAAACAGGCTATAGGGTTTAAAGATGTTTCTATTTCGCGAGAAGGCCTTTTTATACAACCTGGAGGGCCTAGTATGTTTAGTTTAGAAATTTTAAAAGGTAAAAGAAATGGGTTAGAGGAAGTGAATTCTATTATGCTTTCAGAGTCTACTGCCAAAGCGCTTTTTGGAGATGAAAATCCTATAGGGAAGATTGTAAAAAGGAATACCAGAGATAACGTAAAAGTAACTGCAGTTTATAAAGATTTCCCTACTAAAAGTTCTTTTAAAGGTATAGAATATATCATGCCATGGGCCTATTATGTAAAGGTAAATCGTTGGGTTAAAAAGGCTGAAAATAATTGGAGTAACAACTCCTTTCAGCTTTATGTTCAGATAGCAGATAATACCACAATGGCAGCCATATCGTCTAAGATAAAAAACTTGA
>CAZLTR010000050.1:0-17738 GCA_964562415.1 uncultured Hyunsoonleella sp.
CGGGTTGAAACAAACAAATTACACCAAGGTAAAGTACCTTATTATACTTCTATACTAAGAAATAAAGTTATGACACCCCTTATTCTACAACATTAACTGTTTACAAAAAGAAGTTCCATACCAAACCAAAACGAATTGTAAAATCTCTATAAGGTACGTTAGGTGCAGAGTAAAAATCAAATCCAGTAAAAGACGAATTAAAGTGTTCTGCCTTGAGAAAAATTCGCGTTTGACGAATTTTAGCATTAATAAAGAAATCTAATCTAGGAAAATTGCCGAACTCGCGTTCATTTTGAACATAAAACTCTGCTATCACAGGGTTGTATGCATTCAAATAAAACTTCGTAAAATAATTCAACGTAACACCAGTTTGCATATACATGGCTTTCTTAAATAGATGTGTGCTGTAATAAAACGTATTCCTTGTAGTGATCTCTGGCACATTGAGTACATTGTTTTCATCTTCTACATCTTGATAAAGCACAGTATTATTTAGTGAAAACTTTCCAACAGTGATTTCATTTTCAAGCTTCACTCTGAAGTAATTTATAGTCGCATCATTTTGAAATGCCTGAATTTGTTGAGGCACTACCTCATTCTCCACGCTTTCAGGTTGAGGCGTCTCCTCATTTTCTACACTTTCAGGTTGAGGCACCTCCTCGTTTTCTACGCTTCCAAAATATACATAATCTGATAATAGCGTATAATCTGCATTAAGGTTTATTAATTTTTTGTATCTAATTTGAAAGCCCAGCTGTTGTGTTTCAATATTATTAAAACGATTCTGCCAATTAAAATTACGATAATCACTTTGATACAATAGTGTATTAAAATTAGGCGCAGAAGAATTATGGTTTAACGTTGCTTTTACAAAAGCGTTTTTGTTAAGTTGTATAGATGCTTCTCCTTTAATAAAGTTACCTTCAAAATCTCCTGATACATTTATTCCTGCTTCTCCTTTTAAATTGAATCCTTTATAATATTTATGATAGGTTCCTCCTGCACCATAGATATCTCCCTTTATTCGGTTTATGATGCGTTCTTCATTTAAAATTACAATTTTATCGTAACCATAATTGTAATTCTTATTAAAGACACTAACACTAAAATCCCCCAAAAGTGCATTGGTGTAACTTAAATCTATGTTATTATGCAAGTGTTCTAGTGTAACGCGGTCTCTAAGCCCTGTAGCAACAAAAGCGCTCCCAAATAAATCGTTCTGTCGACTTTGCTCATACACATACTGCTTATCTTCAAAAAATATGGTGTGCGCTAATCTTAGTTCATTTGTAGAAAGTGTATCATTTCTTTGTTTTGAATTCTCATTTTGAGCCGCTTTTTTAAAAATGGAAAAGCTATGATCTAAATAAAAGCGTTTGCCTTCTAAAAGATTCTCAGCATTTTCAAAGTTAGGGTCAAAAACAGGCCTATCTAAAAACTCTTCTTCTCCCGATTCGAAATTTATAACATCATCATCTTGCAAGCCTCCATTTTCTTCATTTGATAAATCTTGCATCACAATATGCCCCCGTACACGATAGCGATTATTTTTAGTCCTATAGTTGGTGGTCACTCTAAAATTTCCCGTACTGGTTAACGTATGCTGATATTGTCCTAAAGAACGCAACCCTTTATAAGCAATAGAAAAGTTAAATTGAGGGGAAGTATTAACTGTAAAAAAAGATTCTAAAAGTTGCCCTTGTTCGAAAGCTGTTTTATACAGTAATTCTGTTAAGGGTGTTGGCACATTATAATAAAACACATCATCAATACCCATATAATTAAAATGCCTTGCGCTGGCACCAAAACTGGGCAATAAATTTGTTGTATTAAAATTGTAGGTAAGGCTATTGTATGTTTGTCCTATATTGGTGAACGGCATTAAACCAAAATTATCACGTCGCAAATAATTATATTTATAATCTTTTTGTATCGTTAAGGTTGTATCTACATAAGTAGTATCATTACGATGAGATATAATGAGATAATCTTCCACTTTGGCTTTTTCTGGATCCTCATCCTCTTTTAGAATTTTGTCTAAAAGATTTTGTCTTTTCTTTTCCTTAGAGTTCGTTGAAAGCTGCAAACTATCTTTAGTGGTCGTCTTTAGCGTATCTACAACGGTTTGTATTTGTAAAGAGTCTTTAGGGTTTGTTTGACCATAACCTTTGACACTTATGAGTATCAAAAAAAATACGTATACTAATTTCTGCATAAAATTTTATAAGCATTGCAAATGTAAATAAAATAGATAACGCTACGATATGAAAAAATTATTTAACGTTCTAAAATAGTTTATACATAAACACCAGAACAAAACGCTCTGGTGTTACTATATTTAGTGCTATATTTTTTACATTAAGTTTTACCCAAACCACAATCCATACACTCTTAATGCTGGATTTTCTATACTTGTAAATGTACCTGCTGAATTAGAAAATTGGTTGGTTGTACTTTGAAAAGTTCCTTCTGCTCTATAAACTAAGCCTTCCGAACTATTAAAAAAATCAATAAGAGGCCTAAAGAAGCTTTCTAAAAATATAGAATTCTCACTCAATGCGTTTTGAGCTTGAAAAGGGCCTATGTAATTTAAAACTAATTTTCTGTCTACAATAGCACCTCTTTCAAAACAATATATGGCATTAAATACAACACCTCCAGCGGCACTGGTTACCTCTATAAAAAGAAAGGTATCACAATCATTACTTTCATAATCTACGAATAGTTGTAAATCTGTTACATTCCACGTTCCAAAACCATTATTTTGAAAATTAGAAGTGACGTCTTCTAACAAGGCTTGAAAACCTAAACTTGTGAGTTGGTTATCTCCTAAGCCAGGTCTATAAAGAAACCCTGTTGGGCCTAACTCTACCACTTCTTGTACATCTAATCGGCTAATACTAGCGGGTTGATTTCCAAATAAGATGGTGGCTGTAGTGCCGTTTACTGTAGCCATATACTGGTTTGTTGAGGCTTCATAAACAAACGCTTCATAGGTTTCACCTTCAAATTCTATCGCTGGACTTACGCGAAGGCCTTCTTCTGTAAATAGTACCCCAAAATTAAACTCAATAACCTCTCCATTATCTAATTCTAAAACAGAATTAGCAAACAAACGTTCGGGATTGTAATTCAAATCAAAATCTGTAGTCCCACTGGTATTATCAATACGAAGCAATTGAAACACAGAACGCGTTACTAATGGCTCTAAATTAGTTCTTGATGCTAAAGTAGTCTCAACTCTAGCGACACTTTGTCCTTGAAAATCGGTAAGATTAGACGGTGTTAACACCAGTGATGCCGTATTTCTATTTCTTATATCTCTAAAGGTAATTACCCCATTATCATTTGAAAAGAATTGAAATACAGAATTCCCTTTAAAACCCGTTCTGGTATCGGACAATGCAAAGGCATCACTTAATTTTTGGACATGATTTCGCGTTGTAAAAACCAATTCATTGGTTGTTCCTAATCTCACATCATAAGACGAGGTCTCAATTGCGGTTTCAGCATCAACATCAGAAGTCATCTCTACAGTACCGTCTGTATTAAATCGCATGTAGAATGTAAAACCTCCAAACTCATCATTCTTAGAAAAGTAAACTGCTTTATAACCATTAGCCTCTTGCGTTAACAAACTTAAAAGCGCGTTATTTCTTGCATCAATTCGTTCTGCAGGTGCTTGGGAAAATAAATTTTCGTTATCATCTTCACTGCAGGCTACTAGAAGACATACAGCAGCACAGAATACTATTATTTTTGTTATATTTTTCATCTTTCTAGTTTACGAGTTCTTGTGCTGCTTGTTCCATCAATTCTTGCAATTCATAAATATCTATTCCAAATTGGGTTTGATAATAATCTACAACTAACGTTTCTTTACGACGGATAATATCTCGCGCTCTTTCACTTGAAATACCATTAACCATAGCATCAAAATCTGCTCTAGAATTGGTTAACATCTCAGAGACCATCTCCACAAAATCCTCACTGGATTGACTTGAGGCGTATGCCGTGATATAGCCTAATTCTCTGGCTTCACTATCGGACCTATTAAACCAGTTAGAATTGTAGTCTTCTGGATTAATTTGACCATATATAGGGTCTACGGGTCTATTTTGATTTAAAATATGTCCGTATTCATGTTGAACAGTTTTTAAAGGCTCTTTAATACTGTTAATATCTGAAAAATCTAAAAAGTCCACATTAAATAAGGTGATTTTAACTCCAGCCTCTGCAACACCTAAGGTTATCGTTGGGCTATTGGGATTAAAGTTAAAACCTCCAGATATTGTAAATTGTCTTGGTGCTATTTTGGCAATAAAATTATCGCCACCAGCTTTATTGTAAGGTTCTATCCAAACTTTTAGCAATACTTCTGCAATGGGTCTTACATTTTCTGGAAATGCAGGATGCAAAAAGCGCTCTACATCGGTCTCGTTAATATCCCACTTATACTGCACATCTATATTATATGGCGCTACAAAGTTAGACCTCAACCATACATCTAATTCATTGAGTATTGGTGGATCTGTATTAATTTGACTTGAGTCTACGTTATCTGAATCTCCGCAAGACGCCACAGCCATTGTAATTAATACTAGTGTTATGATGGTATTGATGTATTGTTTCATATTAATACATTTAAAGTTGTTATTATCTAGGGTTTTCAATAATTCCTAAAGCTTGGGCTGCTTCTGGTATTTGCAATGCCCTTCTATTATCTCCCTTAGGCAGGAAAAAGCTATTGCCATTAAAATCTTGATGTTCTATTGCAATATCATGTCGTTTAATATCTAACCACCTTAAACCTTCATTATAAAAAACGGTTCGTTTAATATCTAGAATGGCAGCGACCAATGGCAGTGCATTTTCTGGAATAGTATAGAAAGGTGTATATAAATCATTTGGAACATCTGCATATATCCCTTCAATCATTTGAGAGGTGAGTACATCTGTATTTCTATCATAATCTACTGTTTTCACTTCTAATGATAAATTTATATCATTTGTCGCCTCTTCTGTTTGTCCTAACATCGCATGAGCTTCTGCTCTGTTTAAAAGCACCTCATCGGTAGAGAACAATACAAAGGTTACAAAAGGTATCCCAATACTCGCTGCGGGGTTGGTAACCCTAAAATACTCTTGGTATTTTGGGACAGCATTATTATCACTTCCTTCTCTAAAAAAAAGAGAATAGGCCCACGGTTTCCCTGTTATATTGGTTCCAAACAAGCTATTATTAAGCCTAGGACTTAACTGGTATCGCGCCACAGCTTCGATACGATTGTATCTAGAGTTACCAGATACCAGAAGTAAATTAGCAGGCTCTAAAGAAGACGATGTGTACAATGCGAATTGGTTTTGTAAGGTAAGACGACTTGAAGTTGCAATATCTCTTAACATGCTAACATCATCACTTGTCCCTAAGACTAAATTACTATGCCTTATTACAAGCTCCCATTCTCCTAATATAAGATAAAATCGAGACGCAAATGCATTAGCCGCTTGCTTGGTAAAGTGAAATGTAGGCACAGCGTAGTCATCTTCAACAAGGCGTAAACCTTCTTCTAAATCTTCTCTTATATTACTGTATACTTGAGCTACATTCTCCCTTTCAAAATCACCTAGCAGAACCGTTTCAGGCATGGTAACGTAAGGTATACCAATATCGGTAGCCGATGTGGCTGGATTGTATGCTTTTGAAAAAATATTTACCAACATGAAATGCGCATAGGCACGACATAATAATGCCTCTCCTCTTAACGGGTTTAACTCTGCTTCTCCTCCTAACGCTTCTATTGCGACTAAAGCTTGATTGGCATGCGAAATGGCCTCGTAAGTATCGTTCCAATAATCTGTTGGCGTATCTGGATCGATATCATTTAAATCTCTCCAAAAATACATTTCTTCATTCACTCGAAAATCGGTTGTACTACTTGGCCCTTTATCTCCAGCGTTATCAGACATGGGTTCTAAAAAAGGCGCATAACCTGCTTCTGGATAGGCCGCGACTAATAATTCTGCTATTTTTTCTGGTGTATCAATAAATGTTCTATTGTCTGGATTTTCATCTAACACCTCATCGCAAGACACGACAATCAGCAAACAAGCAAGATATTTCAGTAGTTTAAAATGTATCGTTTTCATTATGTATTTTTTTAAAATCCAATATTCAATGTAAAGGTGTATAATTTAGCTATCGGTAATGCCACCCCTCCCGATCTAAAAAACTCGGGATCTTGACCACCTAACTTAGAATCGGAATAGATCAAGAAAGGGTTCGTGGATTGAA
Organism: uncultured Hyunsoonleella sp.; assembly: GCA_964562415.1. Taxonomy (GTDB): domain Bacteria; phylum Bacteroidota; class Bacteroidia; order Flavobacteriales; family Flavobacteriaceae; genus Jejuia. The sequence goes on from CAZLTR010000050.1 coordinate 6,296, forward strand.
AACTTAACCTAAGATTTGAGATTCCAATTTTCTGCACCACTGCTTTATCTAAACTATAGCCTAATGTGATATTCTTCATTCTAACAAATCCACCGTCGGCTGTACGCTGTGTAGAATAATTATAAGCATTATACACCTGTTGTAAATCGTTTTCTTCAAACGCTTGCAACAATTGTAACGAAGGTATGACAGGCACATTTGTAATGGCCTCATCTCCTGGCACAAGCCATCGGTTTACAAATACTCTAGGAAACACATCTAAATCGTTGTACTCTGATTTAAACGAAGGATTGAGACGCACTTTATTGCCTGCAGAAAAGGAGATGAAAAAGCTAAAGTCCCAGTTTTTATATTTAAAGTTATTGGCTAAACCACCTGTTAAATTGGGCTCTGTAGGTCCTTCATACACAAGGTAATCTAAAACGTCTTCGGTGTCTTGAAAATCGATTAATCCAGCAGGGTCATTAGGATCAAAATCTGGCCTGCTGGTAGACAGTAAGGGAATTCCCCACTCATTAAGTCCTCCAAATTCAAAAGAAAACAAAGCACCTCTTGGAAAACCTACAGCATTACCTCTTCCTGTACCTGTTACTAAATCGAATACATTCGATTCTTGTTTTAAAGCTGTAATCTCTTGATCAAAATGAGAAATATTAAATCCTGTTTTCCAGCTAAAGTTGTCTGTACTTACATTCACTGTATTCAATTGAAATTCGACCCCCTTAGTGGTCATTTCAGAATTATTCCCTAGTTTAATAGTTTGTCCGCCTATACCTGTGGTACGTATTTCGTCTATTAAATCGATGCCTTTTCTAGAATAAGTATCCAAGTTTAATCGTACTCTATTATTAAAAAGGCCTAAATCTATACCTAAGTTAAACTCTAGTGTTTTTTCATAGGTTAATTCTTCATTTTGTAAATCTTCGATATCGATAAAATTTTCTCTATCATTTGGATTAAATCTATCTGTAATTTGATTTCTAAATACGGCTAAATTATTAGAAGCATTATCGGCTAACAATCCTACTAATCCATAAGTTGGTCTTATTGCCAAACTCGATATAAAATCATACTTCTTGATAAAGTCCTCTTTATCTACATTCCATTTTCCTCCAATAGTATAGGTTGGCAACCAACGGGATTGCGAAGACTTTCCTGCTCTATTAGACCCCTCTATATTTCCCGAAAGGTTTAAAACATATTTCTTTTCAAAATCATAGGTCACATTAGAAAAAAAGGACACCTCTCGTTGTCTGGTTTCTTCCAACCCAAAGTAATCGTTACCTTCTAAAATTGTTTTTCTTAAAATATCTGGATCTGTAAAAACAGTTCCGCCTCTATCAAATTGATACCCATAACCCGTGTTAAAACTTGAAGACCTATCGGTAAATCTAAATTCTTGTCCGCCATACAACCTTAAACCATGCGCATCATCTTTATAGCGCTTTGTATAATCTAAAGTATTTCTAAATGTGTATGTGGTTAGGGTATTTTTTGTTGTGGTAAGTATACCGCCTACAGGCAATACAACCCTTGGTCTTGAATTGGGTTGATCTGGATCTGTAAATAAAAATGAATTTTGATTTTCAACTATAGTCGTCTCGTTAGCTCGGTAAGCTCCTGCTACATTAGAATTTTCTGTAGCAGACAGTTCTCCTATAGACGTTACATAACGGGCCGAACTTAGATGCGTAAACTTAAGTTTATCATTAATTTGATAATCTGCTTGCAGTTGCATTCTAATATCATTTACATTTAGTTCTAAAAAATTATTCTTTATCTCGTTAATAATATTAAATGGTGCCCAATTGTATCTTGAAAATTCTAAATCGCCATTGTTGTCAAATGCTCTTAAAGCTCTACTTGTATTTAAGGCATAGCTAAAGGGATTGATATCAAAATCTCTTGTAAACGTTCCAAAAACGTCATCTTCTTCTCTTTCCAAACTCCCAGGTGCAAGTTGATTTCTTATGGAACCTTGCAACTGTGTAGTTAATTTGAGTTTCCCTCCTGCTAAAAAATACGAATTTCTTAAGTTTGCTGTGAGACGTCTTACGCGGTCTGCTATAGACCAGCCTGGATCTGTAAAATAGCCCAAAGACGCATAAGAGGTTGCTTTTTCGCTCCCTCCAGAATAACTCAATGTATGGGTTTGGGATGGCAGTGCTCTAAATAGGGTCTTAAACCAATCTGTATTAGCCAATTCAAACTGTTGTAAAAAACGAGCTCTGGCTTCGGGGGTATTTTCTAAAGCAAAATCACCTGTAGTTTCGTTAAACTCATTGATATTTCTGTATAATATATTATAAATTCCCCCAAATCGTCCTTGAAATGCATCTGGTGCTCTTAGAAACCCCTTAGCTTCTATTTCCCTGTAAATTGAAACGGTTTCTTGAGAATTTAGCAAATCAAAGTTACGGTAATTAGGCACTGCTCGAACAGCGTACTCTGAAGCATAATTAAAGGTTGGTTTTTGATTACGCTTCCCAGATTTTGTGGTGATTACAACCACCCCATTTAATGCTCTTGCGCCATATAAAGCTGTTGCCGAAGCATCTCTCAAAATCTCAAAACTTTCTATGTCGGCTGCATTTAAACCGGCCACAGCAGAACTCAAAAGTGTATTGGGGTCTCCAGAGACCAAATCGGACACCGATAAATTTACTATTTCTTCTTGTATAACGCCATCTATAATCCAAATAGGCTTAGTATCTCCTAAAATAGAAGAAGAGCCTCTAATTGTAATTCTTGGCGCCGCACCGAAAGTACCAGTAACATTTTGTACACTCACCCCTGCGGCTCTACCTTCTAAAGCCCTAGACACGTCGGCAACACCATCTAACTTAATATCTTCGGCTTTAATGGTTTGAGATGCTCCTGTAAATAACTCTCGCTTTATATTTTGATACCCCGTTACAACTACAGCATCAAGACTTTCTACATCTTCCTGCATTGTAACATTTAGCACCCCTAAACGTTCTACAGGAAATCGTTCTGTTTTTAAACCAATGTAACTTAATTTTAAAACATCACCTACCTTAACTTTAATCTTGTAATTTCCGTCAAAATCTGACACCACACCTTTAGATGAGCCTTCTACTATTACTGTAACACCTCCTAAAGGCACTTTGTTTGCATCTGTTATTACCCCAGAAACTTCTCCAGTTTGTGCAAAAGATGAATGACTACCCCATAGCAACAGTACTAGGGTTAAATACCAAGTTGGATTTAGCTTCATATAAAAAGTAGTTTTTTAGTCTTAGACGAATTTCTTAATATTTTCTTAAAATAGCAAAGAAAAGCATTTAATATCGCATAATGCATATGAAAAAGTTTACATGCTCAAAAAAAACAACCCTTTTATTATATAAAATAAAAAAAACACCTTTATCCATAATAAATTCTCATTTTTAAATCGCTTTTAAAGCAGAGATATCTCTTAAATCTATATTTTAGCGAAATGCTACTATTACAACACTCAACATACACTTTAGAATGTGGCACCGATGAAGCGGGACGCGGGTGTTTGGCTGGCCCTGTAACTGCTGCAGCTGTTATTCTTCCCAAGGATTTCAAAAACAACCTACTTAACGATTCAAAACAGTTAACGGCATTAAAACGAGATGCGTTAAGACCCATTATTGAAGAACAGGCAACCACTTTTGGCATTGCCCATATATATGAAGATACTATTGACACCATTAATATTTTAAACGCCTCTATTCTGGCCATGCATAAATCTATTGACAAACTCGTCCCTAGTCCTGAATTCATTATAGTTGATGGCAACAAATTTAAACCCTACGGCGAAATACCATACAGTACTATCGTTAAAGGAGACGGCAAGTATTTAAGCATCGCTGCAGCATCTGTTCTTGCTAAAACCTATCGCGACATGTATATGGCTAAAATACACGAAGAATTTCCAATGTATAATTGGAAACAAAATAAAGGCTATCCTACTAAAGCGCACAGAGCGGCCATTAAAAAATATGGCATTTCCAAATACCACCGTACCTCTTTTAGATTACTTCCCGAACAACTAGAATTAGACCTCTAAGTTTTTATATTTTTGCTCTTATGATTTACGCTTTAAGATTTTTTTCTCTCTGCCTACTATTTTGTATCTGTTTTGGGTGTACTAACCCTAAGAATAAACGTTCCAAGCTTATTGACTTTGCGCCTGAAGACACCCAAGTATTACTTAAATGCAACAGTATTGAAAACCTAACTAATGGTATTAAAAACAACCATTTTTTTAATACCGTTTCTAAAAACTTAGTGTTGAAAAAGATAACTGATAGTACGATGCCTTTCCAAAATCTAAACTTTAACGACACTGCACTGCTGTGTTTTTCTAAGGATAAACGCGATAGTATTACTTACAGTTTTATTGGCAAACAGTCGCCTCTTATATTTCAAACAAAAGCACTAAAAAATTATAGTGAAGAAGTATTAAAATACAAATCTAAAACAATACTTAAATCCACTTTAAACACTCATACATTTTACAGCACTGTTGTTGATAGCGTTTTTATACTTTCGTCTTCTAAACCAATTATCGATGCGCTATTCTCTAGTAAAGAAAAGACAACTGCTTTAAAGCAAGCCTATAATACCTTAGAAGAGAATAGTACATTATCCTTTATATTTAAACCAAACGCAACTACGCCTCTTCTACCTATGTTTAGAGGTTTAGACAGTTCTTCTACCGCGCTTTCAGATTACATCGCTGTAGACATCGAAACAGATCAAAACACTATTTTTATTTCGGGCATAGCACAATCTAAAGACTCGATCTTTAAAACACTCGATCTTTTTAAAAACACAATACCTCAGGGCAATCAATTACAAAACATTACCCCTTCAAACGCAGATGGGTACTTAAGTATGTCTTTTAATGAATTCTCTATTTTTTATGAGAACCTTAATAAGTTGCCTCAAAGTGATAGTTTAAAGCTTTCAACAGCAGTGTACGCTGATGTTAAAGAAATAGGGCTTATTTTTAATGATTCAATACCAGCCATCGTTTTAAATTCCTCAGACACCATTTCAACTAACGATGGGTTTCTAGATGAAAAAAACAAAATACAGACCTATAGATCTATTCCTATATTCAATTTTTCGAAACCTCATCTTTTTTCTAAAGTTTTCGCTCCCTTTGCCAAAGTCCCTCCTATCTCGAGATACTGCATTATTGATCATTATTTCATTTTTGCTAAAACCACTAAACAATTACAAGAAATCATAGCCAGCTACCAAAATAAGACTGTATTTGGCAATCAAACTCCATTTAAAACCTTACAAAAGCACCTTAGCAATGAAAGTTCTTTAGTACTGGTAGGTACTTCTAATTTATTAGAACATCTCGTTTATAAAGATTTATCTCCAAATCAAAAATTAGATTTTAAATTGTATGACATATTTGGTTTACAATTTATTCATGATTCTAATTTTGCGCATGTTAACGGAGCACTTCTGGAAATTAAAAATAAGAAGCGGGAACATTCTATTTCTGAAATTTTCAGTACGAAATTAGACGCGCCATTATTAAGCACACCTCAATTTGTTACCAATCATAATACGAGACAAAAAGAAATTGTCGTTCAAGACAGTAATCACAGCTTATACCTTATTTCCAATAAGGGTAAAATATTATGGCAAAAAAAATTAGATGCCCCTATTTTAGGTCCTATTTCACAAATTGACATCTATAAAAATGGGAGACTACAATTAGCATTTACAACTAAAGACAAGCTTTATGTGTTAGATAGAAAAGGGCGAGAGGTAGCCCCATTCCCTTTAGTTTTCCAGTCTGAAATCACACAGCCACTTTCTGTTTTCGATTACGACAATAACAAAACATACCGTTTATTGGTAACTCAAAACAAATCTGTAGTTATGTATGATGTAAGCGGTAAAAAGGTTAACGGATTTACATTTACCGCTGCTGCCGAAACTATTAACACGCAACCTAAGCATTTTAGAATTGGCACTAAAGATTACATTGTTTTAAAAACACAAAAGAAACTTTATATATTAAATCGTGTAGGGAAAACGCGTGTAACTCCAAAAACAACCGTTACTTATGCAAACACACCTGTTTTTAGGTATCAAAATAAATTTGCAACAACCACTTCTAATGGCGCATTCATCACTATAGACACAAAAGGACAAACTTCTAAAATTAATTTAAACCTTTCTTCAAAGCATCATTTAGTTACCACCAACAAGACAAGGGTTACATTTCATGATAATAAACTAAGTATTAAAAGTAGAAATCTTGATTTAGATTATGGCAATTATTCTGAACCTAAAATTTTCTATGTTAATAACAAAATATTTGTCGCAATAACAAATCTAGATTCTAAAAAACTTTATCTGTTTGACAGTTTAGGGAACTTAATTCCCAATTTCCCTGTATTTTCCAACTCGGCTATAGATTTAGATAATATTGACACGGCTCCTAATATAGAAATTGTGACACAAGGTAATACAGACAGTATTATTCTTTATCAAGTTAATTAAGCTTGCTTTTACAAAAACACAAACACTTTACATAAATTTTAATACTATTGCACTCCAAATAAAACACTCATGATTTCTAGAAAAAATGCTTCAATTTCAAAATTCATAATTCATAAAGTTGGAAATAAATTTAACGATACCAAAAATGCGTTTTCTGAAGCACTTGTAGACTTTGATGAAGCCAGTTACGATCTCATGCTACCGTTTTTATTACGTCCCTTTACTAGTGCTGTACAAAGTTATCGTTTTAACCACCATGCTAATATTGCGCTTAATGAAATTAACACCTATTGCGCTCAGCTTTTTGAAGACGACACTAATTTTATTGATGTTTCTAAACATATTGTCATGCATCTTTTTGAGCAATCTAACTCTGCTAATATAAAGACAGGAGATGTTTTAGTCGTTCTTTTTGATGGTATAGAATTTAGAGACATTACTACCAATGCTATTGGTATTTTTAAAATTGAAAATAAAACTAATTTTTTTCAAACCTACTTAGAAGATAAGAGCTACGACATTCTTGTACAAAAAGGAATTAGCTCTAAAAAAATAGACAAAGGCTGCCTAATTTTAAACCAGAGTGATGGCGAAGGAAATATTATTTTTAGTGCAGACAACAACAACTACGACGCCCAATATTGGATTAATCATTTTTTAAATATAAAATATGCCGACGATGCCAACAACCACACACAACAATACATCGATCTTTGCAAAGATTTTTCTACCGAAGTCTTAAAAACAACCTATGGTGCCCATGAGCAAAATACATTTTTAGCTAAAACCATTGACTTTTTTAAAGAAAATGAAGTCGTTAATGTTGAACGTTTTAAAGACGAACTATTCGAAGAAGACAAACATAAAAATGAGTTTGACAGTTATAAAAAAGAATTTGAAGGCGAACAAAATCTTATTATTAGAAATCAATTTGATGTTGCTGAAGCTGTTGTAAACAAAGCTAAGCGAAAAATTAAAACCGATATTAAACTTGACACTAATATTCAAATTAAACTTGATATAGATGCCCCAGATGCTTCTACCGAATATTTAGAACGGGGTTATGACGAAGAAAAGAAAATGCACTTTTACAAAGTGTTTTTTAATGCAGAGGATTAATGTTTGGGCAATCCTAAAACTTCTCTGCAAATAATCTCAAGCTAAATAAAAAATGGCTTTCTAAGACTATTAGTCCTCCATATTTTGTTTATTCTTTTCTCGAAAAACTACTACTTTTCTTAAAAAAATAGATATTTTATTTCACCTATAAAACAATCTTTTTTCTTATAATAACCCTTCTAAATTAGCACATTTACAACTTAAATCACTGAAATTAAAGTAAAATACCATCAAAAAACGGCATACAAATGACTATACTTGGAGCAATTTGCCTAAAAAACAACCAACAACCTACTGAATAACAGATTCTTACATAAAATCCTCAATTATTTGCGACAACAACTGTGTTTTCTAGATAATTTCTTCTAAATTGAAACATCTCAATCTATATAAAAAATAATACCAGCATACCGCAACTTCATTAAACAAAATGAAATATAAGCTGTTTAATTATTTCTAAGTACTATTAAAATATTAAAACTCGAACATGAAAAAAAGAGACATGAAATTCATGCCTAGGTTTTATGATAGCTATATCAGTCTGGTCGATGATGATTTAGATCTTATTGCTGGATTAAAAGCCACGCATCGTAAATTTTGTAGCGTTAAAAACCAATTAGAAACACATCAAAATTCTAGATATGCAGAAGGGAAGTGGACCCCTAAAGATATTTTACAACATGTCATAGATAATGAAAGAATTCAATCTTACCGCGCTTTGGCTTTTTCCAGAAATGACATTAATGAGTTGCCAGGCTACAACCAAAATCTTTACACTAAATATTCTAATGCATCGCATCGTAGTATTGAAGAACTCTTAAATGAGTTTGTTATCGTAAGAGATGCAACCATTTGTTTGTTTGAAAGTTTTAGCGAAGAAATGCTACACAGAGAAGGCGTATGCTCTGGTATAAGAATTACACCTCTGGCACTTGGTTTCTTAAATATAGGCCATGCTATTAGACATTTTGATGTGTTAGAAGAACTCTATTTCACATCCTAGTTATATTTAATTTTACTGGTACAAAACTAAAACTGTGCTTGAAATAACATTTTAAAATGGGATAAAAGTTTTACTTTTATCTCATTTAAATCTACCGTTTCTACCCCCAGTTCTACATTAAGGCTCGTAACACCTTTTCCTCGAATACCGCAAGGTATAATATTATCAAAATACCCTAAATCGGTATTTACGTTAAGTGCAAATCCATGCATGGTCACCCATCTGCTGGCACGTACTCCCATGGCACATATCTTACGAGCAAAAGGCGTTCCTACATCTATCCAAACTCCTGTCTCTCCATCACTACGTCCTGCTTTAACCCCATACTCTGCCAAAGTTAAAATTACCATCTCTTCTAATAAACGAAGGTACTTATGGATATCTGTGAAAAAATTTTCTAAATCTAAAATAGGGTAGCCTACAAGTTGCCCTGGTCCATGATAGGTAATATCTCATCCTCTATTGATTTTATAAAAAACCGCTCCCTTTGCTTTTAGCTCCGCTTCATTCAATAACAAATTATCAAAATCACCACTTTTGCCCAAAGTGTACACATGCGGATGCTCTACCAATAAAAGGTAATTTTTAGTTTCTATAATAAATTCTGCGCTTCTATTCGCCACCTTTGTAGCCACAATAGATTTAAACAACATTTCTTGATAATCCCAAGTCGCTTTGTAATCTTTAATTCCTAGATCTTCGAGAACGATATGCTTATTCAAAACTAATCTTCTAAAATAATTTCTAAATTCATCACTTCTGGATCCATTATATAATCCATTAATCCATATTCTATAATTACGGTTTTACCATCTGCACTAAACAAAGCTTTATCATTAGAAATCGACTTTACCCGTCTTGGCAAGTGGTAATTCACTTTATATTTAGAATTCGCAAACATTATAGCAAGTTCTCCTAAACTATCTTTCCGCTTTTCTTGCAAATCCTTATCAATAACCTTAGCCTCTCGCTTAAACACACCTTTCTTAAATGAAAAATTCAAATCGGTATTCCCGCCTTCGGCCATAGCTGCAAAAGGATTAGTAGGATCATTAAGCTTAGCAGCTCCTTTCGTATTTAAATTCCCCAGCATACTTAAAGCCGTAAACATGTCTTTCAATTCGTTTGGTTTCTTAAAATTAGTAGAAACCTCCATATTAAATTTCTTCTCTGCTTCATTAGTAAGCATATGCACTGTAAAATTCTCTATAGCTTTTAATTGGCTTTGTTCGGCTTTAGAGAGTAATGCGATGCTGTCCTTTTTGGCTTCAAACACCTCTTTAAATGTAAATGTAGAATCCACATCTTTATTCCCAGAATCCCCGGTCATTTTATCACCTGCCATTTGCATGATTTCAGATCCATCAAACCTAAATTCCATTTTACCCGTACCATCTTCGTTTAAATAAATATGTTCGGAAAACTGGCAGCTGCTTAAAACAAAAAACATACTACATAAAAAAAAGACACTCTTCTTCATAACACTTATTTATTACGTTAAATTTTAAGCAAAGATAAATCAATTCTTTGGGTTATTAAGAATTACTAAGGCTGCAATAACACCAGGCACCCAACCGCATAACCACAATATACATACTATACAAATAGAACCGCAGCCTTTATCAATAACAGCCAGTGGCGGACAAATAATAGACAAGATCACTCTAAATAGACTCATTTTTTTTAAATTTAAACGCAATAAACTTAACCACGCTATAACTTGTCGTTATTTATGATGCTTTTGTTACACTTCAATCCTAATACATCGTCTTAAGGCACATAAAATCCATCATAACGCTTTGTGGATGCAAACAGCTCGTCTATAAAAGTGTCTAAACTAAAAACGTCTTACTAACTATGATTTTCTATGCACACTAAAAACGCGATTTTACCAGGTGACAAAGGTGAAATTATAATTAAGTATGCTACAAATAGAATTGGTCATTTCAATAAAAGCATCACTGTAATTTCTAATGCGCAAAACGGCAATCACATTTTAAAAATTAAGGGCACTGTTCTAAAAAATACGATTTAGACAAATTAAACACTAAGTTGTATGCTAATTTTTCTAAATAATGTAATTTTGCACCTTTAAATAAAATTAGCATGCAGCTTTCAGAACAAGAATTGGTAAGACGCGAAAAACTCGCAAAATTAAGAGCCTTAGGCATTAACCCCTATCCAGCTGATTTATTCCCGGTTAAGGAAACTTCTAAAGACATCACACACGATTTTGAAGAAGGTAAAAACGTAACTATTGCTGGACGTTTAATGTCTCGTCGCATACAAGGTAATGCTAGCTTTGCTGAACTGCAAGACAGTGATGGTAGAATACAAGTGTATTTTAATCGTGATGAAATTTGTACTGGTGAGGATAAAAGCAAATACAACGATGTGTATAAAAAACTCTTAGATATTGGAGATTTTGTTGGTATCGAAGGAGAATTGTTTACGACTAAGGTTGGTGCTAAAACTGTAATGGTTAAAGATTTTACACTGCTTAGTAAAGCTTTAAAACCACTTCCACTTCCTAAGACGGATGCCGATGGCAATACCTATGACGAGTTTAATGATCCCGAATTGAGATACAGGCAGCGTTATGCCGATTTAGTGGTAAACCCTCATGTAAAAGATGTTTTTGTTAAGCGTACAAAACTCTTCAATGCCATGCGTTCTTTTTTTAATGACTCGGGGTATTTTGAAGTAGAGACCCCTGTTTTACAACCTATCGCTGGTGGTGCTGCAGCTCGCCCTTTTATTACGCATCATAATTCTTTAGATATTCCTTTATAC
>CAZLTR010000051.1:0-17626 GCA_964562415.1 uncultured Hyunsoonleella sp.
TTGCCTGAATGCGGGTGCAAATATAGAACCCTTTTTTAATTCTATCAAATAAAAATACACTTTTTTAAAAATATTTTTTTGAAGCTCTACTAGAGTCTTATTTTTAGCAGATTTTAGCTAAAAACAGATGCAAAGCGTATTTTTGCAAAAAAAGTTCTAATGTCCAATACCATAGCACAATTGAAATGGCGGTACGCCACCAAAAAATTCGATACGTCTAAAAAACTACCCAATACAAAGCTAGATGTTCTTAAAGAAGCTTTTAATTTAACAGCGACTTCTTATGGTTTGCAAACTATAAAATTGATCGTGATAGAGGATAAGGCTCTAAAAGAACGTTTAGTGGCGCATTCTTACCATCAAAAGCAAGTGGTAGATGCGTCGCATTTGTTAGTGATTTGCATTCAGAATGATATTTTAAATACAGATGTTGATGCGTATTACCAAAACATTAAAGACATAAGAGCGACACCAGATGATATTCTTCAGCCTTATAAGGATGGGTTAATGGGGATGATGGCAAAAATGACTGTAAAAGAACGGCAGCAATGGTCCAAGAATCAAGCTTATATTGCTTTGGGTAATTTAATGACGGTTTGTGCTTTAGAGGAAATAGATGCCTGCCCTATGGAAGGCTTTGTACCTTCTAAATATGATGAGATGCTTAATTTAGAAGCGCAAGGGTTACAATCGGTGTTACTACTTCCAGTAGGGTATCGTGCTGCCGATGATATGTTTTCTGAGTTTAAAAAAGTGAGAAAACCACTAGGGGAAGCAGTTATAGAATTATAGACATTCGTGTTTCTTTGTTATTATAAAACGCAAGACCAAGTTTTGCAATTGTACTTTAGAAGATGTATGTAGATACAATAAAGGCAGTCTTTTTGGAGACCGCCTTTGTTGTTTTGGGTATAAAGTAAACGAGAGCGCTATAAGATTTTTGTAATGACAAATTCCGATCTTCTGTTACCTTCATGGTCCTCTTCAGAACAGGTTTCTTCTGAAGCACATGGAATAATAGGGTTAGATTCACCATAACCAATAGCTTTTATACGTTCTCCTCCTAAACCTTCTGAAGCAAGATAGTCTTTAGTGGAACTGGCTCTTTTTTGAGAAAGATTTTTATTGTAGGTTTTATTACCTCTAATGTCTGTATGCGATTCGATGTTTATTTCCATCTTAGGGTACTTGCGCATTAAGGCCAAGACAGGCTGTAGAATGCGTTTTACATCACGACGGATATACCATAATTTGTAATCAAAATTAATATCATCGGTTTCGATAACCAAGCGTCCACGTACACGTTTAATTAAAGGTTCTGAAGCAATGATACGTGCTATTTCCTTTTCTTTGTCTAACTTTTCTTTTTCTTTTTGACGTTGGTGTTGCGTTTCTTTTTCTTTCGCTTCGGCGAATTTTTTTAGTTCTAATTCTTTTTCTTGAGCGATGAGACGTAAGCGGGCCTCTTCCTCTTGTTTTTTGATAGCAGCTAACGAGAGAAGGGCCATAGAGGCATCGTTCTTTTTATAGCGTTCTTGACCTATTGCAATTTGACGTTCTTCCGATTTGTAGCCTTCGGCCTCTACTTTTACAACTACAGAGAGGTTACAGTCGCTATCCACATTAAAGCGTCCATCTTCTTCGGTAAGGTAGTAGCCCAAATCTTCTTTATAGTTATTAAATACCTTGGTAATGGTTAATGTGGCATAGGGGATAGGCGCTGTAGTGGTTTTATCTGTAATAACCCCTGTGATGTATTGTTTACAGTCTTCTATGATAAGTGGTTTCTCTTCTTTAAAACTGTAAATATCGTCGCTGCCTTTACCGTCTTTTCGGTTTGAAGCAACGAAGCCGTTTTGTAATGTTTCATCAACCACAAAAGCGAAATCATCATAACCAGAGTTTAGAGGCAGTCCTAAATTGTCTGGTTTTTTAAAGGAGTCGTTTTTTAAAGGCGCCCAGAATACATCAAGGCCACCAAAACCTAAATGCCCGTTAGAAGCAAAATACAAATCACCATTAGAGGCTATAAAAGGGAATTGCTCGCGGTGCTGGGTGTTAATTGAAGGGCCAAGGTTTACTGGCGCACTATAGGTGCTATCTGTTTCAATATCGACATAAAAAAGATCAAAACTGCCTAAACTACCAGGCATATCCGATGCAAAATACAAGCGTTTGCCATCTGGGCTTAGTGCAGGATGTTCTACAGAATACGCATCGCCATTAAATGGTAATGCGATAACGTTAGTCCAAACACTATCGACTAATTCTGCTTTGTATAGTTTAAGATGGGTTACAGCATTGTCATCTTTTATTTCTTTGCGCTTGTAGTAATTATTTCTGGTAAAATACATGGTTTTATGGTCCTTACTAAACGCTACAGCAGCTTCATGAAGTTTGGTATTTATCACATTAGAAATGCTTTTAGGAATAGCGTTGGGAGCAAAAAGACTATCTTTATGCATGGTATAGAGGTCTAAAAAAGGCTCATTATTCCATCCATAGAAGCCTTTAAGTAGCGAACTGCGTTTTTGGGATTTGTTAGAAGCAGCAAAAACTACATGATTTTTATAGGCTACCAGCCCAAATTCTGATTGTGCCGTATTTAGTGGTAAATTTTCTAAGGTATACCGCTGGCCAATAGCAGCAACATTCTCTAAGGTTTTAACGGCAGCATTAAAGGCACTGCGTGCTGCAGTGTCTTCTACAGCGGTATAGTACTCGCGCATAACACTATTGGCATCTTCATAATTTCCAGACGCTCTTAAAGCATGTGCATACTTAAAGCTATTCTCATAAGTTTCACTAGCATCATCTCTACTTAATAAGTAGCCATAGAGCCTTGCAGAAGCTCTTAAATCGCCTGTATTATAATAGCAAGTAGCTAAACGCTCTACAAGGTCTTTTGTTCTGTGCTTGCGCAGTACGCTTTCATATAAAGGGATGGCTTTTGCATACGAAGCACGGCGGTAATAGGTATTTGCTTTTTTTAAATCACTATTAAATATAGCTTTGGTTTTTGGTGCCAGGTCTTGTGCAAAGCCAAGGTAGCAACATACTAATGTGAGTAAGAGTAGTATTTTTTTCATCAATTCTTTGTTTAGAAAAATCTTGGCGATTTTTTATAACCTTCTTTTAAGCCGAATAAGGATAGATCGAATAGTAAAATAATTTCGTGAGAACCATCGTTATAGCTAGAGAAATCCGATACGGTAGCATCATAGGCATAAGCCACTTTTAGAGTTGGTGCTATTCTAAACCCTAGAATACCGCTAATGGCGTCGTTGTGACGGTAGGAAGCACCAACTTCAAAACGATTATACACTAAAGTATTTAGTGATAAATCGATGTTTAAAGGAGCGCCTTTAACCTCTCTTATTAAAAATGAGGGTTTTAATTTCACCTGCGGACTTATAGGAAATACATAGCCTCCAATAAGGTAAAAGTGAATTTCCTCTCTACCTTGACTGGTAAACGCAATAGTATTATCTAATTGTGTAGCCCGTAAAAAATTAGGAGCCGATAATCCAACGTAGTACTTGTCGGTAAAAAAATAGGCACCAGCACCTATGGTAGGAAATGCTTGGTTGGCATCGTTACTAAAGGCTGGATCTGCAGGATTAATTAAAACTCCCGAAAAGGCAGTATCATAAAGTGTAACTCCTGCTTTAATACCTAAAGCCAATTTAGCACTTTTGGTGATGTTTAAGACATAAGAGAAATCGGCATTAATATTTTTTTCATTAATGTCAATAACATCTTCTCCAATCTGATCTGTAGTAAAGGTAAGCCCTAATTCAATAGTGTTAGAAAAAGGTGTGTGCCCAAAGAATGAAAATGTTCTAGGACTTCCTACGGCCCCTGCCCATTGTTTTCGGTAATTTCCTCCTAAATTAAGTACACCCAAATCTCCAGTAGCATAAGCAGGATTCACCACGCTCATGTTATAAGTGTATTGGGTGAACTGAGGGTCTTGTTGTGCTGTTAGCAGGCGACAGCATAGTATAAGGATAACGGTTAAAAACGGTTTATACATGTTAAATTTTATAGGGTAAATCATTAGCGTTTTAGATAAACTTGTCCTTGTCTTGGCGCTGTATTAGAACGGTTAAAATTGATGACATAAAAGTAAACGCCTGTTGGTAATACGGCATTGGTGATGACACCAGATTGGTTGGGTTTGCCATCCCAGAATCCTGTAGTGACATTGCCTTTAAAAACAACCCTTCCATACCTGTTGTAAATTTCAATCTCATAATCGGGAAATACAAAAGCAATATTTTGCAATTCGAACGTATCATTAAATGAATCTCCGTTAGGAGAAAACGCATCTGGTATTTTTAATAAAGCTTCGTCACAGTTGGTAAGGTCTACTGTAATGGCTACAGGGTTACTTTCGCAAATAACACCATCGGTGTCTAATTGGTATACTGCATAATAAGACAGGCCTTGTTCTAAAACCACTGTATCGTCAAGACGCGTACGTGTGTCTACCGTCTCGCTATCGTACCACACTAGGGTTGTATTTTGCGGAATTGTAAAACGTTCGTTACCGCCTTCTTGTAGTAGATTTGCTATGGTTTGCGTTTCTATACCACAAAGATTGGCTACAGCATTAGAAGGTTCTGGTGTAGGAGCGGTAATTAAATTGATGTTTACTTCGGTACGTTCTGTTAAACACCCACCAAGTTCTATTTGTGCAAAATACGAAGTGTTTGGAGTTAACGATTCTGTAGGTGCTATAACGGCATTAGCAGCATTAAACCAAGTGATGTTTTGAGTCCCTAAATACACGTTGTTTAAAGTTGGGGCATCAGACAAACAATGGGTGCGCTGAAAATCTACATTAGGAAATTCAGGGGTATCCAAACTAAATTCTACTAACGTTCGGTCTGTACTTTCACAACCTTCTACTACTGTTTGCGAGGCATAGATTGCGGTGTTGCTATTTGCTAAATCAGTTTGGAGGTCTATTAATTCAGAACCAGTACTACTGGTATACAGTTGCAACGTTGTATTAACTTGTGTTTGAAGTCTATCTAGAAGGTCTTGTATTGTAGGATTGTTTTGCGCACAAAGGCTAACTGCAGTTAGTGAAGGCGCATTTGCAATAGTTTCTAAAGTAAAAGTAACTTCTGTAATCGTACTAAAGCAGGCATTGTCTATACTTTGTTGCACATAAACAGGACTTGTTAACGTATTTAAAGCTGTTGTGCTGTCTAAAGCTGTGGTGCCATTAGCGTCAGAAAAATATGAGATTGTAGCAACTGGATTTATAGAGTCGTCTTCATAATTTAGAGACTCTAAAGTGGGGCTGCTACCATTAGCAACACAAAAAATATTAGTGAGAGGGACTAATGGTTCTGGAGTATCTAAGAGTGTGAAGTTTACGCGTACACGTTCACTTTCACAGCCTTCTACCAAAGTTTGAGTCACCCAGTATTCATTGTTAGCGTCTAAAGCTAGGGAGGTACTTTCGTAAGGAGGACCTGCTAAAGCAGTATACCAAGTAAGCGTAGCAGAGTCATTATGTGCAACGTTTAAATCGTTTATAACAGGAGCGCTAGTGGTACAAAAATTGTTTGGTAGTGCTGTTGGTATTTCTGCTTGAGTTACGAGGGTAATGTCGGCTCTTGTTCTACCAGGACTAGTACAACCTCCAGTAATACTAGCTTCTGCCCAAAAGGCATTAGCAGCAACTAGTGGCGCTGTAATTTGATAAGCAACACCTCCTGTTTCTGCTGTAAACCAAGTAATATTTTGATTAGAGACCTCTAAATTTTCTACGGTAGGTGTCGTTAACTCGCAAAATACATAAGGTTCTAAAACTGGATTTGAAGGTGGTGTCACAACAGTTACCGTAAATAACTCCATGCCTAGGTCACAATCGGTAGCAGTACTAGAAAATATTGCATTAAACGTTTCTGTTTGCGTAATTTCATGTGTAGGAGAGAGTTCTTGTCCAGAGGCATCTGTAATGCTAATAGTAACATCTTCTCCAGCATTTAATTGTAAATCTTCTAAGGTTACAGGGCCTATATCTAAACACACCTCAAAACTATTTGTTTCTAAAGCAACAGGGGATTGTGCTCCAATTCTAAATGGTAAACGCACATCAAAGATATGATCACGTCCTTGTTGGGTTAGGCCAATTGTGATGTCTTGTGCTGCATAGCCTTCTATTTCCAAAGTGCTTAAACCTCTACATGGTGCATTATCGTTTTGAACACTTCTAATTACAAAAACATAATCGCCTTCTGGTAAGGCAGACACTTCATTTCTATTTGTAATATTAATGTCGATACCATTGCCTATAGTATTGTTAGAAAAAGAGGCGTTAGGGTCTCTAGGAGCAAATTGTGCAGGAGCATTGTTTTGCTCATAAACATCGAAAGTAACACTGGTATAATTTATAAATTGATTATCAGGACTGTCGAAATCAAATTCTAAGCCTGTAGCGTCACATCTGTCATCGGCAAGAATACTAAAAACAGGGTTAGGTGGTGCTGGGATTAAATTGAGTACCGAACTTCTTAAAAGGTCGCCACAGTGAATGAAACTATTGGTTTCAAAGAATCTAATTTGATTAGAGCCTAAATTAAAACGGTCTATAGAAACTCTCGGGTTGGCATTACCATTTACAAACTCGACATCATCTGTATACACTACACCGTTAATGGCATATGTAACAGGAATCATACCATCAAGAGGAGTGAAGGCTGCATCTGTGGCATTGGCATAAGTAATTAAAATGTCGTCTAAGGCACAACCTGTGGTAGAGGATACCGTAATGGTGGGGTCTACGTATAAATCGAAATTTACAGCCGGTACCGTCACAATTGGGGTACACAAACGAGTAGTTTCACAGGTGATACCTCCAGAAATATCTGTTACCGTTAAGGTTAAATTTTCGCTAGTTGTTAAAGGAAGGCTTGGAAAAAGATTAAATTGTGCATCACCGTTAGTAAAGATGACATTGGCTGCTGTTCCTGAGAAACTGCCAAGGGTATTTCCCGTAACGGTATACGCTACGGTGTAAGTGCCATTTCGAAGCTGTGTTGCATCGTAATCTACAGTGACCACACCTGTACATTCAACGTCTAAGGTAGCATCTAAAATAAGCTGTTCCTCTATGCATAAAACAAAAATTGTAGAGGCTTCATCACATATTGGGTGGTTAGGATCTACTGTATATGAAAAACTATAAAACCCAGGGCCAAAGTTGTTGTAGATGTTCTGTACATTTATTTCAAAATCAGTGCCGTTGGTTAATTCGCCAGTATTAGGACTATTAATATCTCTCCATATCCCGTTAGGATCTTGAGAACCATCTAAACGATCAAAAAGGTTTACAGCGGTTAATGCCGACATATCATCGGTTTCACAAATATTAAGATTTATAGGGTTTCCCGAATTAGGAGTTCTGCGGAGTTCTACATCTATAATTGCCGAACGTTCAGGGCAGGTCTCTACAGCTGGAACCGTATAGGTAAAGGTATAAGTACCAATAGGGAGTCCTACAAAATTAAAAATCTCTTCATTAAGGCGGGCTTGAAGTTGACTATCCTGTGGTGCCCAGGTACCATTAAAATCGGGGCCTCTAATCCCATCGGGGATGTCTAAAAACGAAAATAAGTTTACAGACGGGTCGTTTTGGCAGGCATTATTATCTCCAAAATCTTGACTACTTTCACCAGGATAACCTCCTAAATTGATAGTTACTGTGGCACTGCTAGTATCACAATTAGGGTTTGTATAGGTGAATAGATGCGGGCCAAACCTATTGATATTCCAAAGGTTAAGCTCTCCCGTAGTTGTGTTAAGAGCATTCGTGTTTAAGTTGCTCTCTGCAACCCAACTACCTCCTGGGGTTGCATCGGTTAAAACACTAAATAAATCGAAATTTTGTAGGTTAGGATCGGTTTCCTTATTACAAATTGTAGTTGCGTTATCTGTACCTGCACATTGTGCTGTTGCCGAAAAAAAATTAAAAAATGTAACGGCAACTAATAAGATACGGAATAAATTGCCAAAGCAAGTATTCATAATGAGACAGAGGGTTTGATTACAAAAAGTGCGCAAGGTAAAAAAAAACACATAAGAAGCTTGTTTTATTTGGTGTCAATACAACTAAAAATTGTGTTTTTTCTTGTTAACAATGCATATTCTTACATTAGAAAGCGTCTTGTATTACAATTTGAATCACGATTTAAAGTAGCATCACAGTGAAAGGCTTTTATGTGATGTTTTAGACGATAAGAAATTATAATGCTGTATTTTGATACTATAATGTTCCCTTAGTACACTTAACACTATACGATGCTATAGTGGTATGGTTTATTTTGGCATGAATGGTATACATGCCTTTGGTAGTAAACACATGGTTAACGCTAACTATACCTTTGTTTAAATGAGAGCGGTTTGCTTTTATAGTCTTTACTTTAAGTCCTTTATTAATTTCTAAAGACAGGTTGTTTTTTAGTGGTGTTTTAAATTTAAATGAGATGCTGTCTCCTGTCTTGACTGTCGTTACGAATTGTTTGGGGGAAATTGGTAGTGTATGAGTTTTAAATGCCGTATTATAAACCAAAGGTCCTTTTTTAAAGGTGTCTAGGCTAATTGTATCATTTAACAATTGCCATCGCTGTTCTAATGGGTAGTGGTTTTTAATAAATAATTCGGGAACAGCTAAAAAATAACCATCATTGTAGGCTTTAACAAATGCATCCTTATTAGTATCATAGTAGCCACTGGCCCATGTAGCATCTAGGGGATACCATTTGCCATTAAGTTGTACTACATTCCATGAGTGACTAGGAATATTCACAGGCTTGTAAGGTGTTTTACTGTAGCCATTTACAATCTTGCATGGAATGCCAGCACTAACAGATAGCGCTTTAATGAGATAGGCGTAGCCTGTACAAATGGTGGTTTTATCTTCTATAAGATGTTTAAAGAAATAAGGATGAAGGTTAGAATTCCACACGTGCTGCTTTCTATTGTTGGTTTTAAATTTTTTAAGTTTTTTTAAAACCCGTTCACTGAGGTAATAGTCGCTTTTTATATTGAGACAAACCCAAGTGTGTATGGCTCTAAATTGTTCCACTTGGGTGTCTAAATCTTTTGTAAGTCTATAAGCTAATAACGGCAAATGGCGAAGAGAAGCACCTTGATGGGCTTTGGCAACACGATCGGCTTTCTCGAAATTAATAGATTTAAAATCGGGATGTTGGGCATAACTTAAAACGAAGAAGCAATAGCATAAAATGCCAATATAAAATCGCATTAAAATAGTGTTTTTACTTTTTGCCATAAGGTTTGTTTAGGGCTAGAGGTATGAGGATTGGTTGGGACATCACAGGTTATTAATACATTATCGACATCTAAAACAATGTTTAAAGGAGATTGTTGATTGTTAATGGGAATGGTTTGTGTTTGATAGCCTATATAGCTAATAATTAATGTATCACCTTTTTGGAGTGCTTTAGGGAATTTGAAATGTCCATCGAAATCTGCAGCGGCTCCTATTTCTGTACCTTGAAGCAAAATATTAGCGCCTGCAAGAGGTGTTTTATCGGTATCTGTAATAGTACCAGATACCATTTGTTTTGGGATTGCAGTCTGTGAGATATGTAGCTGTTCGGGTTCTGGTGTTTTGCTTTGAGCATAGAAAATATTAAAACTGCATAGCGTGATGCCTATGGCAACCATTATCTTTAAAGGTTTAGAATGCTTTATGCGTAAAGGTGTTTGTAAATCTAAAGTTTGCGTTGGTGTAATGCCCTGTGCGGAGGTATTTTTGTGATGTTTCATAAGGTATATGTTTTAGTGATACGAAATTCTTATCCATAAATGAATTAGTTCAAACTTAAAAAGAAACATAAGCCTGTGTAAGTTACATTGCGTGAATGGTACTTTTAGATATGTGAATAGGCCTTTTTAATGAGGTGAAGGTAGAAGTGAATGTGCTGGTTATGATATTAGTTATGCGTTCTAGTTGAAAGGAGGGCTAAGATGTGTAAATGCATCTATTAGAACATTTTGGTTTTAAACTTAAGTTTAGAACAACAAAAAAGCAACATCATTTCTAAAAATAATGTTGCTTTTAAAACTAAACTAAACTAACTAAACTTTAAACTATATATTGAGTCTACAAAGGATTGAAATCCTAACAGTGTTTTTATTTTTTTTACGAACTACTGTTTGTTTTTTCGTAAGTATCATGAAACCTACTTTACAAAAAAAGCAACATGATCTCGAGTAGAAATCATATTGCTTTTAAAACTAAACTAACTAACTAAACTTTTTAACTATTTATAAAGTCGCAGGAACCTTAAAGACCTAACAACGATTTCTTTAAAAATTTAATTTTAAAGGTTTTCAACCAAATTGTCTTGGTTTCTAAACACTAAAAGATTATCAAAAGCATCCAGCAGTATCACACTATTTGTTGTTATTTTACCTGCTAAAATTTCCTTACTTAAAGCATTTAGAACGTCTTTTTGAATCACTCGTTTTACAGGACGGGCCCCATATTCGGGATGGTAGCCCTTATCTGCCAGATAGGTCACAGCTTCAGGTGTGGCATCAAATGTAATGCCTTGGTGTTCTAGTGTTTTAGTGACCTGTTTTAGTTGCAATCCAACAATTTTGGTAATATTTGCTTTAGTTAAAGGTGTGAATAAAATAGTGTCATCGATACGATTTAAAAATTCGGGCCTCACACTCTGTTTTAATAAAGCTAGGACTTCTATTTTAGCAGCTTCCATGGCAGTATCCAGATCTTTTGTGGCTTGAAACCGTTCCTGTATAATCGAACTTCCCATATTTGAAGTCATAATGATTATTGTGTTTTTAAAATCGGCAACTCTTCCTTTATTATCTGTAAGATGACCTTCATCTAGCACCTGTAAAAGAATGTTGAATGTATCTGGGTGTGCTTTTTCTATTTCATCCAAAAGAACCACAGAATAAGGTTTTCGTCTTACAGCTTCTGTGAGCTGTCCGCCCTCATCGTAACCAACATATCCAGGAGGAGCACCTACTAGTCTGCTTACTGCATGACGTTCTTGGTATTCACTCATATCAATTCGGGTCATAGCCGCTTCATCATCAAATAAGTATGCGGCCAAAGCTTTTGCCAACTCAGTCTTACCAACACCAGTTGTACCTAGAAAAAGGAAGGTGCCAATAGGCTTTTGCGGATTTTGAAACCGTGCACGACTGCGTCTCACGGCATCACTTACAGCTTCAATAGCTTCTTCTTGGCCTACAACACGTTTGTGCAGTTCGTCTTCTAAACGCAACAGTTTTTCGCGTTCACTTTGGAGCATTTTGGTTACTGGAATTCCTGTCCATTTGGCAACAACCTCGGCAATATCATCATAGGTTACTTCTTCTTTTATTAAAGAATGTTCTGCTTGTGTTAGCATTTGTTGTTGCAAGTTTTCCAACTGGTCTTGTGCTTCTTTTATTTTACCGTAACGCAGTTCTGCAACTGTTCCATAGTTGCCTTCGCGCTCTGCTTTCTCAGCTTCCAGTTTGTAATTCTCAATAGCTTGTTTCGCACTTTGAATCTGGTCTACGACCGCTTTTTCACTTTTCCACTTGGCACTTAAGGCATGGCGCTGTTCTTTTAGATTGGCCAAGTCTATTTGAAGCGCTTTTAACTTTTCAGTATCTTTTTCGCGTTTAATGGCTTCAATTTCAATTTCTAATTGCATGATCTTTCTATCCAAGACATCTAGTTCTTCGGGTTTAGAATTGATTTCCATACGCATTTTTGCTGCGGCCTCATCCATAAGGTCTATCGCTTTGTCTGGCAAAAATCTATTTGTAATGTAACGTTGAGATAGTTCTACGGCACCAATAATAGCGTCATCTTTAATGCGTACTTTATGGTGGGTTTCATATTTTTCCTTAATACCGCGAAGTATAGAGATTGCTCTTTCGGTATCGGGTTCGTTAACAATTACTTTTTGAAATCTGCGTTCTAAAGCCTTATCTTTTTCAAAGTATTTTTGATACTCATCTAGAGTAGTGGCACCTATAGCTCTTAATTCTCCACGGGCTAAAGCAGGTTTTAAAATATTAGCAGCATCCATAGCACCTTGTCCTCCGCCTGCACCTACTAGGGTATGGATTTCATCAATAAACAGAACTATATCACCGTTACTTGTTGTTACCTCTTTAATTACAGCTTTTAAGCGTTCTTCAAATTCACCTTTGTATTTAGCACCCGCAATTAGAGCACCCATATCTAGTGCGAAGATTTGTTTGTTTTTAAGGTTTTCTGGAATGTCGCCATCTATAATTCTATGCGCTAAGCCTTCGGCAATTGCTGTTTTACCAGTACCAGGTTCGCCCACAAGTATGGGGTTATTCTTTGTGCGACGTGACAAAATTTGAAGAATTCTACGTATTTCTTCATCGCGACCTATTACTGGATCTAATTTTCCATCTTTAGCAAGCTGATTAAGGTGCTTTGCATATTTATTGAGCGCATTGTAACTGTCTTCTTGATTTTGAGAGGTTACTGTTTCTCCTTTTCTTAATTCGTCTATGGCCGCATTTAGAGTGCTTTCGGTTACGCTCTGGTCTTTTAACATTTGCGCAATCTTACTCTTTGATTTAAAAATAGCTAAAATTAGATGTTCTATGGCTACAAAGTCATCTTTTTTGCGCTTTGCGATAAGCGTGGCTTCATTAAGGGTTTGCCCAGTCTCTCTAGATAACATAAGATCTCCACCAGAAACCTTAGCATACTGTTCGAGTTGTTTGTCGAGTACTTGTTTTATCAGGTTTACGTTTACATTTAGTTTTTTTAAGATAAAGGGCAAAACATTTTCATCGACTTCTAAAATGCCTTTAAATAAATGTTCGTTTTCAATTTGTTGGTGTTCATATCCTTGTGCTATCAATTGCGCATGTTGAATGGCTTCTTGAGCTTTTATGGTATAATTATTCAGATTCATAGTATGCGTTTTTTGTTTTCTTTTTGTGTAACTTTACAAATGCAAATAGTCAATTATCTTACCAATCTTAAAAGGCATCTATTTTAAGACAAAATGTCTTATTTCTCCCGTATATATGTGACTTTTAGTCAGTTTGTAAGTTTAGAAGAAAATATCGACTTAACATTTGCGTTAACAGTAAAGTTGAAAACATTACGAGCTTAAAAAGATCAAATTAATAGCACTATGGGATTATTGAAAAAAATTTTTGGAGGGGAAAAAGAAGCAAAGGAAGAAAAAATATTACCATGGATTCCTTTAAACGACCTGAAACAGATTGAATACATTAGAAAAAAGTCTAGTATTAAACCGCAGGTTGTTTTTAAACATTCTACGCGTTGTGGTATTAGCAACATGGTACAACGTCAATTTATAGATTACTATAATTTTAGTGAGAAGGAATTAGATTTATATTATTTAGATATTTTGAGTTACCGTAATATTTCTAATGAGATAGGGTATGCATTTCAGTTATTACACGAGTCTCCACAATTACTTGTCATAAAGAATGGAACACTTGTCGCACATGCGTCTCATGGGCAAATAAATGCAGTGGATTTGGCGCGATTTATATAAACGATTATATTTTGTCATCGTATCTTTTTGTTTACGGTACATTGCAGACCGATTTTAAAACAGAACCCTCGCAGTTCTTAAACAAACATTCCCAATTGGTAGCCAAAGGTTATGTTTTAGGAATGCTTTATAATGTGTCTTGGTTTCCTGGTGTTGTTTTGAATAATTTCACAACGAATAAAGTATATGGTACTCTATTTAAAATAGAGGCCGTAGATACTGTTTTCGATGTTTTAGATGCTTATGAAGGTGTGGACAAAACTAATGCTTACAAGAGTTTGTTTGTGAGACAGTTGGTGAAAGTCCATGCAGATGATCACCAATGCTATACTGCATGGATATACATTTACAATAAAGCTGTTGATGATTTAGAACTGATTCCCTCAGGGGACTTTCTAAAGTATAAAACTTCTAAATAGAAAAGCGTAGAATTACAATAGATCTTACAGTTTAAAACATAGAAGTATTAGTATACTAAATTTAGTAACTCTTGAATTATTCTAGTATCTTTAAATGAAATTTAATTTGATTTATGAGAATACTAAGATTATTGATACTTATTTTATTATTTGGATTTGTTTATGCTTGCAAGGATAAGGATACGACTGTCCGTTCATCACTATCTGATGACTTTGCAATTTTATTAGAAAATTACAGTGAAGAAGGTTACGAGTTAGACCCTATTAAGGCAACTTTTGCTGGGGATTACCGTTACAATTCTGTGTTTCCAAATGTTCTTTCAGAGACTTATAAAGAAAAGAGAAAAGCGTATTACGAAAAGTATTTAGGAGCGCTTAAAACGATTAACGACACCCAGCTTACAGCTACCGAGCGTATGAGTAAGGCTGTTTTAAAATGGGATTGTATGATCCATTTGGAGGAGATGGCATTTCAAAAGGATTTAATGCCAATAGATCAAATGTGGTCTCGTAATTTAGAAGTTAATCAGCTGGCAAGTGGAACTAATGCACAACCGTTTAAAACTGTTGCAGACTATAAGCATTGGTTAGCACGTGTAGACGCTTATTTAATGTGGTTAGATGCCGCACAACGAAATATGCGTAAAGGTATGGCTACTGGGTATGTGCTGCCTAAAGCTTTAATTCTTAAAGTGATTCCTCAATTTGAGAACTTGTCTAAAGGCCCTGTTAATTCACATTTATTTTATAGTCCTATAAAATTACTCCCTAGCACGTTTTCTAAAGAAGAAAAAGACCAACTTACAGAGGCTTACAAGGTTATGGTTACAGATAAAATTATACCTGCTTATGCGCAAATGGTCACGTTTTTAAAAGAAGAATATCTGTCTGCTGGACGTGATACCGATGGGATTGATGGTACGCCTTTAGGGACAGATTATTACCAGCATCAAATTAAAAAGTATACGACAACAGACATGACTGCTGAAGCGATTCATACCTTAGGATTACAAGAAGTAGCGCGTATAAGAGCAGCCATGGAAGCCGTAAAGCAGGAGGTGGGCTTTAAAGGAGATTTAAAAGCTTTTTTTAATCATGTAAGAACACATAAACCTTTAATGCCTTTTACAGAACGCTCTCAGGTAATAGCATTTTATGACAGTATACATGAGGTGATGCGACCACAGATTAATAAATTATTTGGAAAACAACCAAAAACGCCTTTTGAAGTAAGACGTACCGAACCCTTTAGAGAACAATCTGCTGCGGCAAATTACAGTCCTGGAAGTATAGATGGTTCTCGACCTGGAATTTTTTACACTCCAATTCCAGATGTTGAAGCTTATAACCTTTTCGATAAGGAAGATTTGTTTTTACATGAGGCTATTCCTGGACACCATTTTCAAATCTCATTGGCGCAAGAAAGTGAAACCTTACCAAAGTTTAGAAAAACACTTTGGTATAGTGCTTATGGTGAAGGTTGGGCATTATATACAGAATCTATGGGTAAAGCTTTAGGACTTTATAAAGACCCTTACCAATATTTTGGGATGCTAAGTGCAGAAATCCATAGGGCCATACGTTTGGTTGTAGATACAGGTATTCATACCAAAGGATGGACAAGAGCACAGGCTATTGCTTATTCTTTAGAAAATGAAGCTGAGGCCGAAGCAGATATTGTGAGTGAAATAGAGCGTTACATGGCTAATCCAGGTCAAGCTTTATCTTATAAGATTGGACAACTTAAATTAATGGCATTACGTACTAAGGCAAAAACAGCTTTAGGTACGGCGTTTGATATTAAGGCATTTCACAATCAAGTTTTAGAAACAGGGTGCATTCCTTTGCAATTATTAGAACAGAAAATAGACCGTTGGATAGCTATTGAACTTAAAAAATAAAGCTATGACTTAATTTTGTTTCTTTGCATTTTTTTATAGAACGCTTATGAAAGACTTTTGTGATACTTTGTTTCATCCGTTACATGTAGAAGCGTCTGCCAACCTGCCAAAGCAATTCACATTTCCATTTTATTACGAGCCACATGCATTAAGTGTTTTTGCTGCAAAAGCTGTGCAATCTTATTTGGAAACACAAACCGATTTTAATCATAATTTTGGTTTAGAGCCGGGGCAAACTGGATTACAAATTGGCAAGATGTTTGGGGTAATGGTAGTGCAAAATTCCCAAGGACAGTTGGGGTATTTGGCGGCGTTTTCTGGAAAATTAGCCGAAAGTAATTTTATCAAAGGATTTGTGCCCACAATGTATGATACTTTAGACGATTCGGGCTTTTATAAGCAGGGAGAAGTAAAGTTAAATGCGCTAAATGCAGAAATAGATGCTCTAGAACAAGATGCGGCGTTTCATGCTGCTAAACAACAGTTAAAAACCGATTTAGAGACTTTCGATGCAGAATTAAAGGCCTTTAAAGTTACGTTAAAAGAGAAGAAAAAAGCACGTAAAGCGAAACGTGAAGCGGCTAAGGCGCATTTGTCTCAGGCCGACTATGCGGTTTTACTTGAAGACTTGCGAAAGGAGAGCGTGCATTACCATTACCGTTTAAAGGATTTAAAGCAGTATTGGGATGTAAAAATAACAGCTGCAAGAGAAAGTATAGATCTGTATCTTAGGCCTATAATAGCTAAAAGAGAAATACGTGCACAGTTATCTGCTAGTTTACAGCAGCGTTTGCATAAACAGTATCGGTTTTTGAATGCGAAAGGGAATACCAAAGATTTATTAGCTATTTTTAAAACCACAAATACACCAGTACCTCCTGCTGGTTCTGGAGAGTGTGCTGCCCCTAAACTTTTTCAGTATGCTTACGAAAATGCTCTAAAACCTATTGCAATGGCTGAATTTTGGTGGGGTATTTCTCCAAAGTCGGAAGTACGGCAACACAAACAGTTTTACCCTTCATGCCGTAGTAAATGTGAACCTATTTTAGGGCACATGATGGAAGGCTTAGATGTAGAGCCTAACCCCATAGCAGAGATTCCAGAGTATAAAGCGCCTTTAGAAGTGGTGTATGAAGACGATTATTTGTTATTAATAAATAAACCGCATGAATTTTTATCTGTTCCAGGTAAAACGACAAAGGCCTCGGTTTTAACCAGAATGCGGCAGTATTTGCCAAAGGCGAAAGGCCCCTTATTGGTACACCGTTTAGATATGTCCACCTCTGGATTGTTGTTGGTTGCTAAAAACGAGAAAACGCATAAAAACCTTCAAAAGCAATTTATAGAGCGTACCATAAAGAAACGTTATGTGGCTGTGTTGGATGGTATTATTTCTAAGACTTCTGGTCTTGTAGATTTGCCGTTACGTGTAAATTTAGACCATAGGCCTCAGCAATTGGTGTGCTACGCATACGGCAAGCCCGCACAAACGCAATATGAAGTAATAGCTGTCGAAAATGGTAAGACTCGTATTCATTTTTATCCTATTACAGGACGTACGCACCAATTACGAGTGCATGCAGCGCATGTTGATGGTCTTAATGCAGCAATAGTAGGAGACGATCTATATGGCAAAAGAGGTGAGCGTTTGCATCTGCATGCCGAAGCCTTACAATTTACACATCCTGTGACTCTAGAACGTTTAGATGTTGTGTGT
>CAZLTR010000052.1:0-17289 GCA_964562415.1 uncultured Hyunsoonleella sp.
GGCTTTGGAAATCCGTATGGTGATCCTTGGAATGTGGATATTGTCGCAAAATGGACTGAAACACTAGCGGCTATGGGCGTTCGTATTTTGTCTTTAAGCGATACGATAGGCAGCTCTACGCCTAAAGTTATAGAGGCTTTGTTTTCACAATTAATTCCCCAGTATCCCAATGTAGAATTTGGGGCGCATTTGCACACCCCAAAACATTTGTGGTTCGAAAAGGTCGATGCAGCTTTTAAAGCAGGCTGTCGCAGATTTGATGGTGCGATTCAGGGCTTTGGTGGTTGTCCTATGGCCAAAGATGAACTTACAGGTAACATGCCTACAGAAAAATTACTCTCCTATTTTACAGCACAGCATGAAAACACACTTAATGCATTGGCTTTTGAAAGTGCTTATAATGAAGCCTTAAAAATCTTTAAGCACTATCATTAATCTTAATTTTAGTAAGAAAAATAAGCTAATTCACTTTGCTTTAGTTGTTTAAACTAAAAGTAGACCTCATGTTTTAGAAAATAAAATTAAGGTTTAATACTTTGTAAATCAGGGTGGTTAAGGGGGTGTTTGTTTCTTAATTTAAATTTAATCTAAATAAAATTTGTTCAATTTATTTTGAGTCCTATATTTGCACTCGGAAATCAATTTATATTAAGTCTAAATAAAAGAATAGAGTAATGAAAAAATTTGTATTTGGTTTGTTAGCGTTAGGAGTGGCTTTACAATCGTGTTCTAGTGATGACGATAACAATACACCTCCTGTTGATGAAAATGAGGTGGTAGCACCAGAAACGTTTACATTTTTGAGAGATGGCGCGTCTACAGTAAGTTTTAGCGGACAAACAACACGAATTTTAATGGCAGAAGAATTGATCTCGGCATTAAAAGAGCCGTCACGTTCAGAAGAGGAATTGTTAGCAATGTTTGCCCATGAAGCAGGTGCTCCTAATTTTGAAGATGCAGATTTAAATGCTTCAAGTAAGAACATAAGAAGTAAAACAGCAGCATCTGAAGATTTTTTCAAAGCGAATACAACGGGAGGAAATGTTGTTAAAGCGGATTTTGAAGCTTTAATTAAGGCACAGGTTTCAGAAGTTTTCCAAAGATGGGGTGAAGAGGCTTCTGCAGGTGTTGCAGGGCAATTACAAGAAGCTGGAGGAGGAACAATACGTTATGTAAGTCCTAAAGGTCTTGAGTATAACCAAGCGGTTAATAAAGGACTAATAGGTGGTTTAATGGTAGACCAAGCATTAAATAACTACTTAGGTAGAGCCGTTCTAGATGCTGGAAATAACAGATCCGATAACGATGAAGGGACTGTGGCAGAAGGAAAGTCTTACACCACTATGGAGCACAAATGGGATGAAGCGTATGGGTATGTATTTGGTACAGCACCAGATGCTGCTAATCCTTTAGCAAATATTGGAACTGGAGATAGCCAAAAAGGTGATGATAGCTTCTTAAGCAAATATTTAGATCGTGTTAATGACGATTCAGATTTTGAAGGTATTGCGTTAGAAATCTATGAAGCTTTCAAGTTAGGACGTGCTGCGATTGTTGCTAAAAATTACGAGATAAGAGATCAACAAGCGGCTATCTTAAGAACAAAAATATCTGAAGTGGTTGGAATAAGAGCCGTGCATTATTTACAGCAAGCTAAAATGAACTTAACAGATAAAGCGGTTGCGTTTCACGATCTTTCTGAAGGCTATGGGTTTATTTACAGTTTACAATTTACACGTAAGCCAGAAGGCATTGCACCTTACTTTACCAATAGCGAAGTTGAAGTGATCTTAGGTAAGCTGTTAGAAGGTGATGGATTTTGGGATGTTACAGCAGAAACTTTAGACGAGTTATCTCAAGAAATTGCATCAGAATTTAGTTTTACAGTAGAACAAGCAGCAGTTTCTAACTAAAAAAACAATTTTAATAGTATTTTTGCAAAAAAAATAGGCAGCTATTTCTATTAAGACCTAGCTGCTTTAGAGGGATTAAAAAATTATGATATGAAAAAGTATTTTATTGGATTCGTAATAGTTAGTTTAATATGGGCTTGTAGCAGCTCTTCAGATGATACAGTAACCCAAGATGAAACTATTGGTGATGATGAAGGTTTTAACCGAGGAGCTTTATTGGAAAACTTGGCAGATAATATCATAATACCTGCTTATCAAGATTTGAGTTCAGATTTAGAAGCATTAACGGCTAGTAAAAATACCTTTACAGATACA
The DNA here is from genome assembly GCA_964562415.1 of uncultured Hyunsoonleella sp. Taxonomy (GTDB): domain Bacteria; phylum Bacteroidota; class Bacteroidia; order Flavobacteriales; family Flavobacteriaceae; genus Jejuia. Next base: position 2,229 of record CAZLTR010000052.1, read on the forward strand.
CCAAATCAAGCAAATTTAGAGACACTACGTAATGCATGGTTAGAAGCATACACGACTTGGCAACATGTAGAACTTTTTAATATTGGTGAAGCAGAGCGCATATTGTATAGCTTTCAAATGAATGTATACCCTACAAGTGTAGAAGATATTGAGAAGAATGTCTCTAGCGGTGATTATAACTTGGAGTCTGCGAATAATAACGATGCAGTTGGATTCCCTGCATTAGATTATTTGCTCTATGGTGTTGCAGAGAATGATGCTGCTATTGTAGACGTGTATAGTTCTGAAAATTATAGAACCTATCTTTCAGATTTAGTAGATCAAATGGAAGCTTTAACATCAGGGATTTTAAAGGATTGGACCAGTTCTTATAGAAATACCTTTGTAAGTCAAACTGGAAATACAGCCACCAGTGCTTTAAATCAATTTACTAACGATTATATTTTTTACTACGAAAAAAAATTAAGAGCTAATAAAATAGGTATTCCAGCTGGGAAGTTTTCGGGAACGCCATTACCAAATACGGTAGAAGGATTTTACAGTAGAATTTACTCTAAGCGTTTGGCTTTAGAAGGCATGCAAAGTGTTATTAATGTATTTAATGGTACAGGTTACAACACTAACGTAGATGGAGTGAGTTTTAAAACCTATTTGGAAGAGTTAAATAGAACAGATGTGAGTTCTACCATTTTAGAACGATATGATAATGGAGTTATAGCATTAGAAACTTTAAGTGACGATTTTGTAAACCAAATTAATAGTAATAATGTGGCAATGACTCAAGCTTTAGATGTTTTGCAGCTTGCTGTGGTATCTATAAAAGTAGACATGCTATCGGCCTTCGATATAAAAGTAGATTTTGTGGATGCCGATGGCGATTAATCACAATAAAATTTAAAAAAAGGTTGTCTGTAAAAAAGGCAACCTTTTTTTAATGAAGTCATTTTAAGGTATGGAAAATACATTACGACATTATCTAAATAAAACTTACAGTGCTGCGCCTTTAGCGGTCTTTAGAATTTTATTTGGTATCATGATGTGTTTAAGTATGATGCGCTTTTGGTATCATGGCTGGATAGAAACGCTGTACATACAGCCCAAATTTCACTTTTCCTATTATGGTTTCGAATGGGTAAAGCCTTTAGGAAATTATACCTATTTACTTTTTGTAATCTGCGGATTGGCAGCAGTTTTCGTTGCCTTAGGGCTCAAGTACCGTTTGGCTATAATTACCTTCTTTTTAAGCTTTACGTATATTGAGTTAATGGATAAAACGACCTATCTCAATCACTATTACTTTATTAGTTTACTCAGTTTTTTATTGATTTTTTTACCTGCCAACGCACAGTTTGCTTTAGACAATTACTACTCTAAACGTGCGTATCGAAAGGTTCCACAATGGACCATAGACAGCATAAAGTTGCTTTTAGGAATTGTGTACTTCTATGCAGGTTTAGCAAAATTAAATAGCGATTGGCTGTTAAAAGCCCAACCCTTAAAAATATGGTTGCCTTCCAAATACGATTTGCCTTTAATAGGGGATACGCTAATGCAGCAAGAGTGGTTCCATTATGCGATGAGTTGGAGTGGCATGCTCTACGATTTAACCATTCCTTTTTTATTGTTGCATAAAAGAACACGTGTTTTTGCTTTTATTCTGGTTGTTTTTTTTCATGTCTTTACACGGGTGTTATTCCCCATTGGCATGTTTCCGTTTATAATGATTGTGTCTACGCTCATTTTTTTCGATGCCCATTTACACCAACGCATCATCGCTATTTTGCGACGTGTTTTGAAGTTATCTAATACTGGTATAAGTGTACTAGAAACCTACTCTTATAAAGAAAAGACACCAGTGCTTTTTATGCTAAGCTTTTTTTTATTGGTACAATTGGTCTTTCCGTTTCGTTACTTAGGCTATCCAGGAGAGTTATTTTGGCGCGAAGAAGGCTACCGCTTTTCATGGCGGGTAATGCTTATGGAGAAAATGGGTATTGCCACGTTTAGAATAGTAGATAAAAAGACTAAAGCTTTTTTTTATGTCGATAATCGCGACTTTCTTACTGCTTTTCAAGAAAAGCAAATGAGTTTTCAACCCGATTTTATATTAGAATACGCCCATTATCTCGGCGATCATTTTACGGCACAAGGACATCAAAATGTACAAGTATTTGTAGACAGTTATGTGGCATTAAATGGTAGATTAAGCAAGCTGTTTATAGATAAAACCGTAGATTTGTACGCTGAAAAAGAATCGTTTCAACCCAAACACTGGATATTACCTCTCGAAGATGACATTAAGGGATTATAAGTTACTAATAGCACTATTAATTAGTGTATATACCTATGGACAGCATACTGTAAACGGCGTAGTCCTTTTTTCTAAAACCCAGCAACCTGTAGCAAACGTTAAAATATACGATAAAGTTTCAGGAGAGGTGGCCACCACCAATGCTAAAGGTGCGTTTGAATTTGAAACTAAAAAAACTAAAATGACTTTGGTGTTTTTTTCTTTTGAATACGAAGTGAAAGAACTAAACATTAATACACAGGATAGCACCCCCTTAAAAGTTATTTTAAAAGACCTTAGTACAGCATTAACCGAGGTAGAAATCACTGCCAGAAAACGCAAAGTATTTGAGTTGAAACGTCTAAAAGATGTAGAGGGTACGGCAATATATGCTGGAAAGAAAACCGAAGTGGTTTTGGTAGAACAGTCTTTAGCAAACTTAGCAGCCAATAATGCCCGACAAATATACAGCCAAGTGGCAGGGTTAAATATTTATGAAAATGATGATGCGGGCCTACAACTGAATATTGGAGGACGTGGTCTCGATCCTAATCGGACTTCTAATTTTAATACCAGACAAAGTGGTTATGATATTAGTGCAGATGTATTGGGCTACCCCGAAAGCTATTATGCGCCAGCTGCCGAAGCTCTGGAAGAAATTCAAATTATAAGAGGTGCTGCTTCCTTACAGTATGGCACCCAATTTGGCGGTTTGGTTAATTTTAAATTAAAACGTCCTAACCCCAAAAAAGCATTAGAGTTTATAAATAGAAACACGGTAGGACGTTTTGGCCTTTTTACCAACTTTGTAAGTTTAAGCGGTACTAAAAATAAATTTAGTTATTATACCTATTACAATTACAAAAGAGGTGATGGTTTTAGACCTAATAGTGGTTTTGAGTCTCAAAATGTATTCGCGCACTTAGGGTATCAATTTAACAAGAAAACGTCTTTGGAAGCAGAAGTAACCTATTTGGATTACTTGGCGCAACAAGGCGGTGGACTTTCAGACGACGCGTTTGAAGAGAATCCGTTTCAAAGCAATAGAGGAAGAAATTGGTTTAAAGTGGACTGGTTTTTGTACAACCTAAAATTGACACACCAATTTTCTAAACGTACCAGTTTTACATTCAATGCTTTTGGATTAAATGCCTCTCGAGAAGCGGTAGGTTTTAGAATTAGACGCGTAGATTTACCAGATCCAGGTGGTGCTCGAGAACTGTTGGCGAGCGATTTTAATAATTTTGGATTTGAGGGACGTGTACTAAGTAGCTATAAACTTTTAGGGAAGAAAGCGACTTATCTCTTAGGTGGTAAATATTACAATTCTGATAATTTTGATTTTCAGGGACCAGGTTCCGATGGAGCCGATCCTAATTTTAAGTCGGCTGAAGAGCGTTTCCCTAATTTTCCAGTGCAAGGAAACTTCTTTAATCCTAACGAAAATGTAGCTGTATTTGGAGAGCACATTTTATACCTGTCGGATAAATTATCCATAACCCCAGGCGCCCGTTTTGAGTATATTAATACTGGGAGTACGGGAACGTCTAGACGTGTTAATTTTGATGGTGCAGGAAACCCTATAGGCGATCAAGAGGTGCTTTTTGACGCGGTAAATGAGCGGTCATTTGTTTTATTAGGCATAGGGGCCAGTTATAAGCCAAACGCTGCTTTAGAAGTGTATGCCAATGCTTCTGAAAATTATAGATCTATTACATTTTCTGATGTTAATATTGTAAACCCTTCAAACGGGATAGATCCAGATATAGAAGATGAAACGGGCTTTACTTTAGATTTGGGACTCCGTGGCAATTGGAACAATTGGTTGTCTTACGATGTAGGTGCTTTTGGCTTGTTTTATAACAAACGTATTGGGTTTTTAACGACTCAAATTCCGCCGTTAGGTAATGTAGGCCAGTTAAGAACAAATATAGGTGATGCTAGAATTATAGGAGTAGAATCGTTATTCGATTTTAACCTAAAAGCCATTTTAAACCTAAAAGGCGCTTATAGTTTTAACGGGTTTATAAATACGTCCTTTATTAACTCAGAATATACTGCTGTAGAAGAGGGCGTGTCTGGAATTTTAGGCAATCAAGTAGAATTTGTACCTAATGTAAACTTAAAGACAGGACTGCGTTTTGGGTATAAAAACTTTAATTCGAGTTTACAATATACGTATTTGGCAGAACAATTTACAGATGCAGAAAACTCTATAGATAACGATGTAAGTGGTATTGTGGGGACCATACCCAGTTATGATGTTTTAGACATTACAGCATCTTATACTTACAAGCAATTTAAATTAGAAACAGGAATTAATAACCTTTTAGACAATACCTATTTTACAAGAAGAGCTACAGGATACCCAGGTCCTGGTATTATACCATCGTCTCCAAGAAGTTGGTATGCGACACTACAGATAAAATTTTAAGTTAAAGCACACCGCTTAAAAGACATTTTAAGTTCATTTCAAATAAAGTGACCTTTACAAGATCTTCTATAGCTAAAAGCTCAGCATAGTTTATGGCAAAACTCACTTGCGGTAAAGGCGTATGCAGCACTATAGATTTACAAGTATTAGAATTGCAAGCATCCGGAGGTGGAAATGGGGCGTCTAAGGTGTCTGTAATGGCTTTTGAAAATGAAAGCAGTTCTTTTTTAGACAAATGCAATACCGTATTATTTAAAATAATAGTGATGAAATTGCTGTTTTTTAACCCGAATTATACGATAGAACATTGTCGTGAAGCTTTGAGATACCATAAATACTGACTTTTTCTTGATTTTAGCATAGCATCGCTATGGTTAAATTGAAAAAAGTAGTGTAGCGCCAGTATTTGCAGTAGCTCAAAGGTGTAATAGATGTTCTATCGCATAAAGCGGGTTTAAGGACGTGTTTTCCCATGTAAATGCGACACCCGCAGTATTGTTATATATAATGTTTACATCTTCCATAGGGTTTAATTTAAAAAGAACGTATGGTCTATATCGAGGAGGTTAAGGGCATCAAAAGGCTTTTTAGTGCGCTGTTTCACCAACTGTTTTAAGGCATAAAATTCTTGTTTATTAAATACTAATGTTAGGTTTTGTTGTATGGTTTGAATAGGAATTTTACGTTGCAATACCGTTTTATTATATTTTGTTTCCCAATAGTCTACTTCTACATGATCTACAAACTTCTCGAAAGATTTCATTTGTTCTCGGGTTAATTCTATGTAGATATTATTAAAGGTTAATTGGTAGATATTGCAAGTTTCGCAGAAAGCTAATAGCCCATTACAATTCTTAGCTAATGTTATAGTTTGATGACACATTAAAATATAGCTTTTAAAAAGTTCTGATACGAAAATAGTTATTTTTATTTAGAATCAATAAAAATAAATATCAAAATGAAAGATTTTTACTGTATCGTTTTAATTTGAAATATATAGTAGTTTTTTTTCATTTTAGGGGTGAGCGTTTTACAAATAATCTAAAAGCCTAATACCATTCTAGATTTTAGCAAAGGCTAATAAAGTAATGAGAGACATATTATGAAGAACAAGACGTGTCACAAACTTAATATAACCACAAAAGCTTGTAAAATTTGTGTTTTTACAAGCTTTATGGAATGGGAGCTAAGTAAGGATGAATAGGCTAGGGCTTAATCCCCATCGTTATCGGTAGAGGTAATGACAATAGAAAGTTGACTTCTTAAATCTACAGCGAAAAATATACGTAACGCTTCTAATTGTGCGCGTAAATTAGAAACCGCTTCGGGAGCCTCGGTTGTCGCCATATCTAAAGGCGTACTAATGGCATCTTTAGATATAGGTTTTACAAATAGAAGTTATTTCTTAAAAAATGATCTAAAGTTACGAGTTCTCTATTTGGACTAGTGCGCACTCACAAATTGGAGGGACGAATAAATTAAAACATTTTAATAATAACACTTACGCTTAAAAAGACATAATTATTGTGTATATTTGCACGCAATTATAATCGTAATTGCATCATGACTGCACATCAAAACAAGATCGTAGGGGAAGGTTTAACCTATGATGACGTACTTCTTGTACCCGCATTTTCAGAGGTATTGCCTAGAGAAGTAAGTATAAAAACAAAATTTACACGTAACATAACTATTAATGTCCCGATCATATCGGCGGCTATGGATACTGTAACAGAAAGTAAAATGGCTATTGCTATGGCACAAGAGGGTGGTATTGGTGTCTTGCACAAGAATATGACTATTGAAGCACAAGCTGCAAAGGTGAGAAAGGTAAAACGAGCAGAGAGCGGTATGATTATAGATCCTGTTACATTACCTTTAACAGCTACTGTAGCTGATGCTAAGTTGTATATGGCAGAGCATAGTATTGGAGGGATTCCAATAATAGCAGAAGATGGTATTTTAAAAGGTATTGTTACCAATCGTGATTTGCGTTTCGAGCATGAAAACGGTAAGTCAATTAGAGATATCATGACCAGTGAAAATTTGGTCACTGCACCAGTAGGCACTTCTTTAAGTGATGCAGAAACCATTTTGCAATCACATAAAATTGAAAAATTACTTATTGTAGATGATAATTACAAGCTGTCTGGTTTAATTACATTTAGAGATATTACCAAGTTAAGTCAGAAACCAAACGCGAACAAAGATCAGTATGGTCGTTTAAGAGTAGCTGCTGCTTTGGGTGTAACTGGAGATGCTGTAGAACGCGCAGAGGCTTTAGTAAATGCTGGTGTAGACGCTGTGGTTATAGATACGGCGCACGGGCATACCAAAGGTGTGGTTGAGGTTTTAAAAGCTGTTAAATTAAAGTTCCCAGAATTAGAGGTCATCGTTGGAAATATTGCTACTGGTGCAGCTGCAAAGTATTTAGTAGAAGCTGGAGCAGATGCTGTTAAAGTAGGAATAGGGCCTGGTTCTATTTGTACAACACGTGTAGTTGCTGGGGTTGGTTTTCCTCAATTTTCGGCTGTGTTAGAAGTAGCCGCAGCAATAAAAGGTTCTGGTGTTCCTGTAATCGCCGATGGTGGTATACGTTACACAGGTGATATTCCTAAAGCTATCGCAGCTGGAGCAGATACTGTAATGTTAGGGTCTTTATTGGCAGGTACTAAAGAATCGCCAGGAGAAACTATTATTTATGAAGGGAGAAAGTTTAAATCTTACCGTGGAATGGGCTCTGTAGAAGCCATGAAAAAAGGAAGTAAAGACCGTTATTTTCAAGATGTAGAAGACGATATTAAAAAATTAGTTCCAGAAGGGATTGTGGGTCGAGTACCTTATAAAGGCGAACTGAACGAAAGCATACACCAATTTATAGGCGGTTTGCGTGCTGGAATGGGGTATTGCGGAGCTAAAGATATTGAAACACTTAAAGAAACGGGGCAATTTGTTAAAATTACAGCAAGTGGTATTAATGAAAGTCACCCCCATGATGTTACTATTACTAAAGAGTCTCCTAATTATTCGAGGTAGTTTTTAAAATGATACAAATACGTTGAATTTTAGTTTTCAACGGATAAGTTTACACCTGTAATTTCTTGAAGTTACAGGTGTTTTTTTATAGAAGTTTAAGGCACAGGATCATGACCAGACCCACCCCAAGGATGACATGAAAAGATGCGTTTAATGCTCAACCAACCGCCTTTAAATAAACCGTGCTTTTTTAAGGCTTCTAGCGTATAATGAGAACAGGTAGGTTGGTACCTACAGCTGGCAGGTGTTAGCGGTGATATAAAATATTGATAGGCTTTTATAAGCCATAAAAAAGGAGCGATAAGTAGCTTTTTCATAGCATTATAAAATTAAAAAATGAGTTATGCTAAAATTATAGCGTCAAATAGTTTTAATGTTTAAGACAGGCTAAAGGTTGTACCATCTTTACTGTCCTTTAATTGAATACCTACGTCTGCCAACTCATCACGAATTTGGTCTGATAAAGCGAAATCTTTATTAGCACGCGCTTCTTGTCTTAACTTAATTAAGAGTTCAATAGCACCAGCAAGTTTATCACTTCCAGAATTTGCTTCTACGGTATTTTCTAAACCTAAGACGTCATAGACAAAAGCATGCATTGTGGTTTTTAATAGCTCTAAATCCTTGGCAGTAATAGTTGCTTTGTTTTCTTTAATTTGATTTAGATATTTAACGGCTTCAAATAAATGAGAAATTAAAATAGGCGTATTAAAATCGTCATTCATAGCAGCATAACATTTTAGGCGCCATGCAGCAACATCTAACGAAGAGGTCGCACTTACTTTTATACTGTTTAACAAGCCCATGCCATCCATTAAGCGGTAAAAGCCTTTTTCACTGGCTAATACGCCGTCATCGGTGAGGTCTAATACACTTCTGTAAGACGATTGTGCCGTAAAAAAACGAATCACACCTGGAGCAAATGCTTTGCTAAAGAACGGGTTATTACCAGATAATAGTTCATCTGGATTTACAGTGTTACCCGTCGATTTAGACATGCGCTGTCCATTGAGTTCTAACATATTGGCATGCATCCAATAATTAACAGGCGACTTACCTTTTGCAGCTTCATTTTGAGCGATTTCACATTCGTGATGTGGAAATTTTAAATCCATACCACCACCATGAATATCGAACTGTTCTCCTAGGTATTTTGTACTCATGGCTGTACATTCGAGGTGCCAACCAGGAAATCCGTCACTCCAAGGCGAAGGCCAACGCATAATATGCTGCGGTTCAGCTTTTTTCCAAAGTGCGAAATCTTGAGGGTTTTTCTTGTCACTTTGGCCATCTAGAGCACGTGTATTGTGAATTAAATCTTCGAGCTTACGTTTACTTAACTTGCCATAGGTATGTGTATCATTAAATTTATGGACATCAAAATATACAGAACCATTCACTTCATACGCAAAGCCATTTTCAATAATAGAACTAATCAACTCAATTTGTTCTATGATATGACCTGTAGCAGTAGGTTCTATACTAGGCGGTAAAAAATTAAAAGTATTTAATATATTGTGAAAATCTACAGTATAGCGTTGTACAACCTCCATGGGTTCTATCTGTTCTAAACGTGCCTTTTTCGTAATTTTATCTTCACCTGCATCGGCGTCATTTTCCAAATGCCCTGCATCTGTAATGTTTCTAACATAACGTACTTTATAACCAAGGTGTTTTAAATACCGAAACACCATATCGAAAGACATAAAAGTTCTTACATTTCCTAAGTGTACTTTACTATATACGGTAGGCCCACAAACATACATGCCTACATGACCAGCGTTTATAGGTTTAAAAATTTCTTTTTCTCCAGTAAGGGAGTTGTAAATTTTTATAGGGTTAGATTCGTATAAATGCATGTTAGAAAATAAAGTATGATGGTAATTTAAAAGTTATGCGATATGGAAAGTTGTGCAATTAAAATTCGGTATCCAGTTGTATGTAGTCTAAAAGCTCACGTTTTACTTGAGGGTCTTTAAATTTCCCTCCAAATTCTGAAGTTACCGTACTACTTTCAATATCTTGAATCCCTCTTGAGTTAACGCAGAGGTGTTTGGCATCGATAATACAAGCCACATCATCTGTATTAAGAACGTCTTGAAGCTCTTTAACAATTTGAATGGTTAAACGTTCTTGCACTTGCGGGCGTTTCGCATAATAATCAACAATACGATTCATTTTAGATAAGCCTACAACAGTACCATTAGAAATGTAGGCCACATGTGCTCTACCTACAATTGGAAGTAAATGGTGCTCGCAGGTGGAATATACAGTTATGTTTTTTTCAACCAGCATTTCTCCATATTTGTATTTATTCTCGAAAGTAGAGGCTTTGGGTTTCCTATCAGGATGTAAGCCTCCAAAAATTTCGTTTACAAACATTTTTGCCACACGATTAGGTGTACCTTGTAAACTGTCGTCTGTTAAATCAAGACCCAGAGTTTCCATGATATGGCGCACATCGTCTTTAATAATATCAATTTTTTCTTGGTTCGTAAGCTTAAACGCATCACGACGTAATGGGGTGTCTTCAGAAGTGCCAACATGATCGTCACCTAGAGCATCAAAATCTTCTAAATTGTCTAACTTCATGAGTTAAGAGTAAAAAATTAAGCTGCAAAGATACACAATTATTTTATGGGTTTTAACCGATTTGCATAGCAGAACTTAGCAATTTAAGCTAAAAAATGGATTAAGAGCAGTATACCTATACATAGGGTACGGAGTGCTCGTATTGCAAAGCAGTAAATGCATTTAAATAGAGGGTTTTAAAGCCTAGGTCTTGTATCTTGTATTGAAAATTAAAAAGGCATTGCAACTTAGAGTAGCTCTAAAATTTAAATTTTTAAATAACTGTTGGTTGCTTCTAATGGATTGTGAAAACGCGCTTAAAATATACACCAAAAAACGCGATGCCTTTTGGAATTCTTTTAATAAATTAAATGACTTTAGATGTTAAAACCTAATGACAAAGTGATATTAGAGTTACGTCTGTCTATGCTAGCTGTATCTAACAAGCCAATATTAAATAAAGGCGTTTCATCGGTACGTTGCCATTGGTCGAAAGTTAAGTCTAATTTAGTATTTCCAAAATTATAGCCTAAACCTAAAGAGAACCCTGTGAGATCGCCTACTGTAATACCGTTTTCATAAGGACTTTCTTCATATCTAAAGCCACCTCTAAAGCTAAATTGTTCATGTTTGTATTCGCCGCCCAACCTATAGGTAGCTGCTCTGGTAAGCACGTTGCTAATAGCAGTATTCAAATCAGAAAAATCTACATCGGGTCTTAATTCAATAGCGCCATAATCCTTAGTAGAGTAGTCAAAACTCAACAACCCTTTTTTTCCAAAAACATAGGCTGCACTAGCTGCAATTTTTCCAGGGGTTTGAAGTCTGTATGATGGGAAAACGTTTATAGTACTAGGGTCTATTACAATTCTGTCTAAAAAGGGATTATTAGGATCATCTAGGTTAGTAACGCTACTTTCTGTTTGTAAAAATTGGGAGGTTTCTTCCTCTATAGTATACCAAGTTGGAGAGTCGTAAGTTAAACCCAAACGCAATTGAGGCGTCACTTTATAGATGCCTCCTAGTTGGAAGGAGAAGCCTCTTCCTACGGTAGAGATGCGATTTTCAAAATCAATTACATCTATTAATCTAGAATTTGGATCGTCGGGATCTAAATTGCCATTTACATTGGTTTCTACAAGTACAGTTGTGCTTTCGTAATCTATAAAATGAGAATTTAAGTTTAAACCTAAATAGAGTTTGTCTTCATATTGTGTTGCAAAATTAAAAGCCACTTTACCACTGTAACCATTTGAAATAGATGTGAAATTATGGTCGAAATCACCTTGAGCTATATTTAATAAAAAGGAAGTGTTATTATCGGCATCAGTTTCCGGTTCTAAGATGAAGGATTCAAAACCCAGAAAGGCTTGTTGTTGAAAAAAGCCCGATTGATTGCCAATAGCAGCATAAGCTTCGTTTAAGGTCTCGTTTGGTAAAGCCGCAATTTGATCTGTTTGAAAGCCTTGTGCAATATCCGAGAAATAACTGCCTATGGTATTATTGAAATCGGTACTATTGGTATTCAATCCATTGGCATTCCAAGCATCATCAAAATCGTTAGTTCTATCGTAAGACACCCCAAAACTAAATTTTTTCCAAGGGGAATTACTGGTGCTTTTAAAAACAAATACAGCACCTCCCTGAGCCAAATTAAAATTAGAATCGTTAATACTCACATCGTTTCCAAAGTAATTGGTATTGGTATTGGTTTCAGAATTACCTAACGAAAACCCTAAATAACTTTGGTTAAATACAGCCGAACTTGCAGGGTTGATATTAATGGCACTTAAGTCGCCCCCAAGGGCACCAAAAGCACCGCTTAAAGCTCTAAAACGAGCTGTACCTTGAATGTTTCCTTGAGAATATCTTAAGGCGTCACTAATTTCTTGTGCATATGTAGATGATAGCGACAAAAGGCCTAAACATAACAAATGGAGCTTTTTCATAAAATGTGTTTTTTATAGAGAAATGTATGCGCTTTAAGTCTATACAATCTCTGTGTATGATTACAAATAAGTTACTGAAATGTCAATACGTTATTAGCGTCTTCGTCCGCCATAAGAGCTACTTCTTGAACTGCCAGACGATCTCGAATAAGAACCACCAGACGATCTCGAATAGCTACTAGAACTTCTAGAGGAAGACGATCTTGAATACGACCCAGAACTTCGAGCACTACTGCTACTACTGCTGCTACTTCTTGAATACGAACTAGAACTTCTTCTAATAGGTGTAGAGCTGCTGTTCGATGAGGATCTTGAATACGAGGGTTGCCTAGAACTGCTACGTCTTACAGTAGAATTTCTATTGATGGCTGTGGGCGATGATGCGCCTCTTGCCGAAGCGTTTCTTCGTGTTACATTTCCTGTAGTGCTACTGCGACGGGTTGTACTATATCTTGAATTTGTATTAGGCACGCTACTACGACGTGTGGTGCTATTGTAACGAGATGTACTAGTACGACCACTTAAAGATCGACCACTAACCGCACTGCTAGTTCTGCCTAAGCGAGTGCTTCCAGAAGTTCTAAAAGCAGCACTTCCTCGTCTGGAATTGACAAAACTATAATTGTTAAAACGCGATACACCTCTAACAAAACCAGTGTTGCCATAAAAACGGTTACCGTAAAAGTTGTTAAAACCAAAACCGCCGTAAAAGAATGGATCGTAAAACCCGAAACCTCCTCCGTAGAAACCACCTCCATAAATGCCTCTGTTAAATCCAAAACGATTAAAACCAAAACCTCTATTGAATCCAAAGCGGTTAAAACCTCCGTAGAAAAATGGGTCATTCCAACCCCAATTGTTCCAGCCATTATCGTGTATATTTATAACAACGTTACTATTCGTTTGTCCCCAACCTGGGTTGCCTTGGTAATCGTTATATAAGGTGTCATTAACAGCATAATTATTCGAACTAGAGTAACTGTCTACATCTGTGAAAATTTCTTCACCTTCTGTAGCGACCTCATATTCTTGAGCTTTATTTTTAAAATAATTCTCGTAGTAGCCATTAGAGTTAGATGTGTTTTCTGGCGCTTTAGCGACTTTTTTTTGAGGCGCTGTACTTGTTGAACTGCTACCATAAATACCATCATTATCTACACCAACATATTGATAGGAACCACAAGATACTAGTGCAAAAAATAATCCAATGATACCACTGTATTGTATTTTAGAACTTATAAGACTATTAATCTGCATATCTCTAGAATTTAATTGTTGAACATAACAAAAATAGTTAGTTTTGTGCAACTATTTTTTTTATTTAACATAAACACAATATTTGTGCCAAAAAAGCGATATGAGTAAAAAATTAACAAGTAGGGCAGAAGACTACTCTAAATGGTACAACGAACTGGTTGTCAAAGCAGACCTGGCGGAGAATTCGGCGGTAAGAGGTTGTATGGTTATAAAACCGTATGGTTATGCGATATGGGAAAAAATGCAAGCAGAATTAGATAAAATGTTTAAAGAAACAGGACATCAAAATGCGTATTTCCCCTTGTTTGTACCCAAAAGTTTATTTGAAGCAGAAGAAAAAAATGCAGAAGGATTCGCTAAAGAATGTGCCGTAGTGACACATTACAGGTTACAAACAGATCCAGATAATAAAGGGAAATTACGTGTAGATCCCAAAGCGAAGTTAGAGGAAGAACTTGTGGTACGCCCTACTAGCGAAGCTATTATATGGAATACGTATAAAAAATGGATACAGTCTTATAGAGACTTACCTATACTTATTAACCAGTGGGCCAATGTAGTGCGTTGGGAAATGCGTACCCGATTATTTTTGCGTACCGCAGAATTCTTATGGCAAGAAGGACATACTGCGCATGAAACAAAAGCAGAGGCCATAGAGGAAACACAACAAATGAATGGTATTTACGCCAATTTTGTTGAAAATTTTATGGCTATACCAGTTATACAAGGAGTAAAATCTGAAAGTGAGCGTTTTGCAGGGGCAGTCGATACCTATTGTATTGAAGCTTTAATGCAGGATGGTAAAGCGTTGCAAGCTGGAACTTCTCATTTTTTGGGACAAAATTTTGCGAAAGCTTTTGATGTGAAATTTGCCAATAAAGAAGGTAAACAAGACTATGTATGGGCTACATCATGGGGCGTGTCTACACGGCTTATGGGCGCTTTAATTATGACCCATAGTGATGATAACGGGTTGGTATTGCCGCCTAGTTTAGCTCCTAATCAAGTGGTTATCGTACCTATTTATAAGAGTGAAGAAGATTTTGAAGCCATTTCTAAGGTCGCTAATACCATCATGGTAGATTTGAGAGCTAAAGGGGTTACCGTTAAGTTCGATAAGCGTAAAACGCATAGACCTGGTGCTAAATTTGCTCAGCATGAATTACAGGGGGTGCCACTTCGTATCGCTATTGGAGCAAGAGATATAGCTAATGGAACAGTAGAATTAGCACGAAGAGATACACTAACTAAGACTATTGTCGCTTTAGAAGATTTAGTGACACAAGTGAGCTCACAATTAGAAGAGATGCAGTCTGGGCTGTTTCAAAAGGCTCTAGAGTACCGAGACACGCATATTACAGAGGTGACGTCTTTTGATGAGTTTAAAAAGGTATTAGAGGCTAAAGGCGGATTTATTTCAGCCCATTGGGATGGTACTATAGAAACCGAAGACAAGATAAAAGAGCTTACAAAGGCCACAATACGTTGTATTCCTTTAGATGCCAAGGAAGAAGAAGGTGTGTG
>CAZLTR010000053.1:0-17186 GCA_964562415.1 uncultured Hyunsoonleella sp.
GTAGTAAAGCGTATAAAAGTAGTATATCGGCACCAATAATAAAAATTGGTATCGCGGCTATTGCTATTGGTATGGTTGTAATGATGATTGCTATAGCGACAGGTATTGGCTTACAAGAGAAAATACGCGATAAAGTTGTGGCCTTTAATGGGCATATTTCTGTGACTAATTATGATAGTAATGCTTCCCAAGAGAGCATCTTTCCTATTACTTTAGATGAAAAAACAGAACGTTTTTATCCCGAGTTTACTACTGTAGATGGTATTTCGCATATACAAGCAGTGGCTACAATCTTTGGCGTTATCATGACGGATAGTATTTTTGAAGGTGCTGTTTTAAAAGGTGTAGGTAAAGATTACGATTGGAAATATTTTAAGGAGTTTTTAGTAGAAGGGCGTGTGCCAAGCTTTGAAAAAAAATGGAGTGAAGAAATCTTAATTTCAAAATATTTAGCCGACCGTTTAGAGTTTGCGGTAGGAGACCGATTTCAAATGCATTTTTTAAATGATGATACTAAAAAGCCCATAAGTAGTGTAGGTTTACAAATTGTTGGGATTTATAATTCAGGGTTTCAAGATTTTGATGCCACCTACTTGGTTGGAAACTTAAGACATGTACAGCGTATTAACAATTGGACGCCAAACCAAATAGGGAATTTTGAAGTCTTTATAGACGATTATGACGATATCGATCGCCTAGGTGTTGAGGTTTTTCAAAATACGCCATCTACCTTAAATACAGTAACTATTAATGATAAGTTTTATTCTATTATTGAATGGGTTAAAATTTTTGATAAAAATATTTATGGTATTATAGGTATTATGATTCTTGTCGCAGGTATCAATATGATTACTGCATTATTGGTTCTTATTTTAGAACGCACACAAATGATTGGTATTTTAAAAGCCTTAGGCAGTACCAATTGGAGCATTAGAAAGTTGTTTTTGTTTAATGCCTCTCACCTTATCTTATTAGGGCTGTTTTGGGGTAATGTTTTAGGACTTGGGGTATTATTTGCTCAGAAATATTTTAAAATATTTCCTTTAGATCCGAGTGTGTATTACGTTACAGAAGCTCCTGTTTATATTAGTTTTAGTTACATTATACTGCTTAACATAGGTACTCTAGTATTGTGCTTACTCATGTTGCTCATACCTTCTTTTATAATTACAAGAATTTCTCCAGTAAAAGCCATTCGTTTTGAGTAAATAGTGTTAAGGTACTTTATTTATCTATAACTCATACTTTTGAAAGACATTTCTTTTAATTAAGTGTTTTTTTCTTTCGTTTTTAGGCGCTGATACAAAGATAACTTATAAGACACTTTTTTTTACCAATATCATCAAAATAGGATACAATTTTTATCGAATTGTCGTATAAGTTCGTTGATGAAATTCCTATCTTGGATAAGAATTTAAGATGTACCTTATGCATAAAGACTCGCCTATATTTTCTTCTTATACTTTCGATAAAGATATTTTAGATGAAGTATTTGATAAAAACAACGATGTAAAAGCTATTTATAAAACACTATTAGACCTTTATGGGAGCCATAGTGTTATGGATTTTGAGGCCTTAAATGAATATGCTAAAACCTCTTTTTTTAATCAAGGGATTACGTTTCAAGTTTATGGTAATAATGAAACCAAAGAAAAGATATTTCCATTCGATTTATTTCCTAGAATTATAGATCACGAAGAGTGGGAACATATAGAAAAAGGCGTATTGCAGCGCAGTAAAGCATTGAACCTTTTTTTAAAGGATTTATACCACGATCAAAATATTATAAAAGACGGCATCGTGCCTAAAGCGCTTATAGATTCTTCTTCAAATTACCTTAAAGAAATGAAGGGTTTCGATCCTCCAGGGGGGATTTATAATCATATTTCTGGAACAGACTTGATCAAACATTCAGATGGGGCTTATTATGTGCTAGAAGATAATATTAGATGCCCTTCGGGAGTGAGCTATGTGATATGCAACCGTACCACGCTTAAAAGAGCTTTATTTGGTGTCTTCGATAAATATAAGATACACACGGTAACAGATTATTCTGAGAATTTACTAAGTATCTTAGAAACCGTAAAGCCTAAAGGCGTAGATAAACCCATATGTGTCGTGCTTACTCCAGGCGTTTTTAATTCTGCTTATTACGAGCATTCGTATTTGGCCAAAGGGATGGGCGTAGAACTTGTAGAAGGAAGAGATCTTTTTGTAGAGAACCATTTTGTCTACATGCGTACAATAAATGGTCCCGAAAAGGTTGATGTGATTTACAGACGTATAGACGATAGCTTTTTAGACCCCGAAGTTTTTAATCCCGATTCGGTATTGGGCGTACCAGGATTATTTTCCGCCTATAAAAAAGGAAATGTTTGTTTGGTAAATGCCCCAGGGACTGGTGTGGCAGACGATAAGGCCATCTATACCTATATGCCGCAAATTATAGATTATTATTTGAAAGAAGCTCCTATATTAAAGAATGTGCATACCTACCATTGTAGTGATCCTAAAGACTTGGAGTATGTGTTAGATAATATTAAAAACCTAGTTATAAAGCCTGTCGATGAAGCAGGAGGGTATGGAATTTCTATAGGGAATAAATTAACGGATACAGAAATAGAGGCCGTAAAAGCCACCATTTTAGAACACCCTAGAAAATATATCGCACAACCTATAATGGCTTTGTCTGTGCATGCCACTTACATTGAAGATGAAAAGTCTTTTGAGCCAAGGCATGTCGACCTTCGCACATTTACATTATTAGGGGAAAACAAAAGTTATGTGCTAAAAAGTGGTTTGACCAGAGTCGCTTTAAAAAAGGGAAATTTAATTGTAAATTCTTCACAAGGAGGAGGATCCAAAGATACTTGGGTTTTAAAAAAGTAGAGGTATATGCTAGCAAGAGTCGCTAATAATTTATTTTGGATGGGCAGATATATTGAACGTTCAGAACATGTTGCAAGATATTTAAGAGTGAACTATTTTTCATCATTAGATGCACCCGATGAGTTGTCTCAGTCTCGAGATTTTGTGCTTAAATCTTTGATGTTTATGGTTGGAGATCCTTGTAAAGAAGGGGAACTTGTGATTGAGGCCGATGTGTTGTATAACATTACATTAAACCCCGACAAGAGCTATTCTATAATTAATGCTGTTAAGCTTGCCCGTGAAAACGCCCATAGCGCAAGAGATTTAATTTCTACAGAATTGTATGAAGCTATAAACAAGTTTTACCATTTTGTATTGAACTATTCTGTAGATCATTTGGTGAAGCGAGGCTTGTATGAGTTTACCAGTAATGTTATGGAATTCACGGCAATCACTAAGGCCAAAATTAGAAGTACCTTACTTTATGACGAGGTGTTTTCTGTGATAAAATTAGGGGTGAATATGGAACGCGCCACGCAGGTGATTCGTATCATTCATTCTAAATATATAGATATTCAAGCTATAGAATTAAAAAAAGAAAAAGGCTTTTTAGTATCTCCAGTGCTGGAATGGTCTACCTTATTACGCTGTGTAGAATCGTACGATATGATGATGCGTTATGAAAAGGAAAGTCCTAAAAGCTATAACACCTTAGAGTTTTTAATTTTAAACCCAAAATGTCCTCGATCTGTAATAAATAGCCTTTCTGAAATATCAAGACATATCGAGTTTCTCTCTAACGAAAAGAAACCTTCTAAAGATTCTACAGCATTTTTAGTAAACAAGGTGTATACAGAGTACCAATATAAATATACCGAAGAAATAGAAGTAGATTTTAGAACCTTTATCGAGAAAATATTAGAGAACTTATTTAAGATAAGTAAAAAAATGCAAAAAGAATTTTTTTATATTGAATCCTAATGGAAGAAGCACCACAACAACCTAAAACGGTAACAGAAGCCGCCCAAATAGCAATTATTCAGCAGCAACAGCAGCAGTAAATTTGTTTTCTTTTTTTTATAGCTTAGCCATGTGGTTTGTTCTATCGAAATAGTCTATGCGCATGAGCTTTTAGTTCCCTAGTGCCTTTATATCAACAGAGACTTTAAGGCTGCTTCTCCCCGAACTGTAAACCACGCCTTTTAGAGGAGGTACGTCGTAATAGTCTCTACCCCAACCTACTACAATATGCTGGTTCTCTGGAATTTTGTTATTAGTAGGGTCGAAATCTACCCAACCAAACCCAGGAATAAACACAGCAAACCAAGCGTGAGACGCATCTGCACCTACCAGTTTGGGTTTCCCTGGAGGTGGTAATGTTTCAATATACCCACTAATATAACGCCCTGGAAGTCCTACACTTCTTAAACAGGCAATAGCAATTTGAGCAAAATCTTGACAGACCCCTTTTTTCTCTTCCATAACAACATCTAAAGGCGTAGACACACTTGTAAAGCCCGATACAAATTTAAAATCGGTGTATATGCGTTGCATTAATTCGTTGGTAGCTTCAAAAACAGAGCGATTGGGCTTAAAAGACGCCAATGCATAAGCTTTAATATTAGGTTTGCTGTTCCGAATTAGAATAGAATCTAATATAAATTGTTTGGAATCAAAATTAGTAGGCGCATTAAGATTTAAAGTTTCCAATGCGTTTTCTAAAGTAATGGCCGTGCATTTTTTAGAGAAGAAACTGTCTTTAATAGCCGTGTAATCGCGCTTAATTTTACACTTAGAGACTACGGTTAGCTTTTCATGCTCTTTTTCTATTGAAAAGCGGGTAATGTTATTCCCGAAAAAATCTGTGCGTTCAGAAAATTGCGTCGGTTGAGGCGTAATATCAATAGCGTACTCTAAAATAGTTTGACCAGTAGAAACACGGGGTTTAATGGTGGCTATATTATGGCAAAAGACAACAGGATCGTTATAACTATATTCAGTAATGTGTGTGATTAAAAAATCCATAATTTTAGGCTAGCTGAAATTTTGCAAGGTTAATTGATTTTGGTCTTTACTGTGATTGAAATACGTATCGGCAATAGCCTTAGTCGTATCGTAAAACAAGGCTTTAAGTTCTGTTAAAAGTGTTTCTAATGCGACTCTGGTATAGCTTTGTTCTTCAGAGACTAGTGCTAGTGTTTGGGTAGAGGATAATCTTAGCTTGGAATAGGCTTCAAAAATGGCTTTTTCGTAATCCTGTAAGCCAGCATCTATTTTAGAGTGTGGCAAACGGCTGATGTCTTTTTTAAGTCGCCCTACCAAAAAGGTAAGCGAGCGCGCGTATTTCGTATTAAGGAGCACAAGCGAAAGTACAGATTCTATGTTAATATGAGAACGGTAGCTATACCTGTAAATATTTAAGCTTTCATGGCTGTGCAGCATAGCTTCTAAAATTTCATATTCAACGTGTTCTTCAGTAGCAATGGTTAACATACTTTGGTAACTGGTGGTATTTAAGAGGGCACGTTCTAAATTAAGACCAATAAAGTAGAGTAGAAGGCCTTGTTCTACAAGGATACTTTCTTCAATTAAGCCCATAAAGGCAATAATTCTAGTAATTAATTGATCTAGTACTTTGATAATACGTTTGTAGCTTAAATTGTCTGTATCTTCTTTAAGTATAGGATTCCATAACTTGTGGATGCTATCAAAAACACGCCACATGTCTGTAGACCATAAATTACGAATCGAATAGTACGAATTGCTAAACATAGAAATGGTATGTGCCAAGCTCCCAGATTTTGTTTTGTCAACAACTAAAGCAATGAGTTCCTTTTTAACATCACTTACAATAGGTTCGCCTTTAGAACCTATAAAGCCAGGGTAGGCATTTGTGAGTTGGGTGATGGTTTGCAATAAGGTGGTGATTTTATTATCTGCTTTCAAGTCAATTGCCGTATCACTGTTAGCAACTTCTTTTAAAACCGTACGTAAATGTCTGCTAGTAATTAAGGCTCTGCCAACATAACGTCCCGCCCAATAGAGGTTTTCGGCAGTTAGGCTGGGTAAATCACTAAGTTCGGTCGCATTTGGAGAAAAACTATTAAAGTAGTTAGATTTTCGTGTTTTTTTATAGGTCTCATCTATAATGCAAAAATCTTTACTGGTACCGCCGCGTTGATTGCTTACACGCACATCTTCGGTAGAAGAAACACGCACCAAACCACCAGACATGATATCGTAATGGTCTTTATTGGCAATGGCAAAGGCTCTGCAAACCATATTTCGGGGTTCTAACTTCCCTTTAGTAAAGTTAGGTGCTGTAGAAAAGGTGATTTTTTCTTGAGCAACGTACAAATGCGGTTTGTTTTTTATTTTGAGGATTAAAGCCTCTAGAGCTTCAGGACTTAAAAATTCGGTAAAGACAATTGTTTCTCTACTAGAACGGTCAATACGCTTAATCACCAATTTAGAAATATTAGAGATAACATGATCTAATTCCTTTTTTTGGCCGCACCACCATGTTGCGATTTGTGGTAAAATAAGTTTTTCGTTTAAAAAAAACTTGGCAATAGCTGGCATAAAAGGGATAAGTCCCGAGTTTTCAATAACGCCTACGCCAACAGGATTTACAATACTTACATTTTTGCGGCGTACCACGTCTAGTAAGCCCGCTACACCTAAATAGGAATCTTCTCGTAATTCGAGAGGATCAACAAAAATATCATCTACCCTTCGGTAAACCACATCAATTTGTTTTAAGGCTTTTAAAGACTTCATCCACAGCTTGCCGTCTCTTACCAATAAATCACTACCTCTAACAAGCGGGTAACCAAAATAGGAAGCCAAATAGGCATGTTCAAAATAAGTTTCGTTATTAGGGCCAGGAGTTAAAACTACAATATTGGGGTTTTGGATCTTGTTAGGAGCAGCATCGACTAAAAGCTGATTGAAATTATTAAAAAAGCCATCCTGATCTGTAATCGCATTTTGCTTGTATATCTGTGGTAAAACGCTACTAATTACGGTTCTGTTTTCTAAAGAGTAGCCCATGCCAGATGGTGCTTGTACTCTGTCATTAACCATCCACATTCTACCATCGGGTCCCCGAGATAAATCTGCCGCATACACCGATAAGTATTTTTCGGTATTTAGGCTAATCCCATCGCATTGTCTCAAGAAACCGCGATGCCCAAAGATGACTTCATGAGGTAATATCCCTTTTTTTAAAAGTAGACGTTCACCATAAATATCTTTAACCACTAAATCTAACAAATGCACACGTTGCTTTAAACCACGTTCTACCTCTTCCCATTCCTTTTTGTGCATTATAAAGGGAATGATGTTTAAATTCCAAGGACGGTTTAAGCCATTAGGGTCGTTATAAACGTTATAGGTAATTCCATTCTCAGACAGATTCCAATCGATTTCTTTTTGTCGAGATATGAGTTCGTCACAACCTAAATCTTTGAAATTTTGATAAAAATTGTTCCAAGGTGCTTTGATCGTCATGTCTGGTTCAAACATTTCATCATAAGCATCAGAATTAAAATAAGTGTCTGTTAGCGATTCAACTTCAGCGTTCATTGGGATGTATTTATTTCTTACGTAAATCTAAGGTATTTGGAAATTCGGGATCAACAGGAATTGTTTTAAATCTATATTTGCGTTGGCTCCCACTTTCCGTTACCGTTCTAAGTGGCGAATTTACATCATTCGCATTAACTTCTTCAATAATATCGACTTCAGTTTGGGCTTCTCCAATATCCCAAAACCTGTTGATACGTCTTGACTCAGCTTCATAACTATTCACAGGGAAGGTGTCGTAAGAACGCCCTCCAGGATGTGCAACAAAATATTTACAACCCCCAATAGATTTCCTATTCCAGGTGTCTACAATATCAAAGGATAAAGGCGTATCCACGCCTATTGTAGGGTGAAGTGCAGAATGAGGATCCCAAGCTTTGTATTTCACGCCAGCGACATATTCGCCTTTAGTGCCTGTAGGTTGCAAT
This sequence comes from uncultured Hyunsoonleella sp., assembly GCA_964562415.1. Lineage (GTDB taxonomy): Bacteria > Bacteroidota > Bacteroidia > Flavobacteriales > Flavobacteriaceae > Jejuia. The sequence goes on from CAZLTR010000053.1 coordinate 7,887, forward strand.
TGAATCTTTACGCCATTACAAGTGAGCACATAACGTTCGGGAGTGAAATTAAAGACTTTCACCTGCAAGCGTTCTAAAGAAGAATCCACATAGCGGGCGGTACCACCACCGGTCATTTCTTCTCCTAAAACATTCCAAGGTTCTATGGCTGCTCTTAATTCTAAATGGATATCCTCGATATCGACCATACCATGTAGTGGAAATCTAAATTCGAAAAACGGATCGAACCAATCGGTTTCAAATTTATAACCAGCCCTGTTTAATTGTTTCACAATGTCTTTAATATCTTGACGTACGTAATGCTCAATGAGGAATTTGTCATGAAGTTCTGTACCCCATCGTACCAAATCATGTTCGTAAGGTTTTTTCCAGAACCAAGCCACCAGCGCACGCACCAATAGCATTTGTACGAGACTCATTTTAGCATGTGGCGGCATATCGAACCCTCTAAGTTCTAAAATACCTAAACGACCACAAGACGAATCTGGGGAGTATAATTTATCAATACAGAATTCGGCACGGTGCGTATTTCCTGTTAAATCTGTAAGCAAGTGTCTAAATAGACGGTCGGTGAGCCAAAAAGGCACGTCTCCACCTTTAGGGATTTGGCTAAATGCAATTTCTAACTCATATAAATTTTCCATTCGGGCTTCGTCAATTCGAGGCGCTTGACTCGTAGCTCCCACAAAAGCTCCCGAAAATAAATAGGACAGTCCTGGGTGGTGCTGCCAAAATGTGAGTAGACTTCTTAGCAAACTAGGTTTTCTAAGTAAAGGACTGTCGGCAGGAGTAATCCCCCCTAGCGTCACATGATTTCCTCCGCCAGTTCCCGTATGCTTCCCGTCTAACATGAATTTTTCGGTACCCAAACGCGATTTTTTGGCCTCGTCGTATAAGGTAAATGTATTTGCAACAAGATCTTCCCAATTAGAGATAGGGTGTACATTAACTTCGATCACACCAGGGTCTGGCGTAATTTTCATCGATTCAATTCTGTTATCGTGCGGTGGGTTATACCCCTCTAGAATTACAGGAATGTTTAAGTGTTTGGCTGTGGCCTCTATAGCTGCAATAAGATCTAAAAAGGCGTCTATACCGTCTAAAGGCGGTAAGAATAAATACAGCTTTTGATCTCTTATTTCTGCAGAAATAGCTGTTTTAACGAAGTATTTGGGTTTGTCTGTACTAATCCCGTTAGCCAAAACCGATTTGTAACGTAGGTTTACGGCGCGTTTAAAACTCGGCAAGGCTTTACGTTCCTTAAATAAGTCTGGCTCATACACTGGAAAAACACCATATTCTGGTTTCGTGGCTAAGCTCGATAAAGGAAGCCTTAAACCTAGAGGCGATGTGCCAGGTGTTAAAAGCAAGTGCTGTCTTCTAAAGTACCACGTGCTGGAAAACCATTGGTCTCCAGATTTGTTTAAAGGCAGCACATGGCCTACAGCTTTATGCGTGCCTTGTTCTAATATTTGGGCGAGTCGTTGTGTGACTAAATCTTTACTACCTTCTTTAGTAATGTCGATGTCTACAGGCAGATTGCCCTGTTCCCAAAGCATATAAAAGGCATCCTCATAAGCGGGTATAATATAATCTAAAGAGACGTCTAAATAGGTGCTTAGTGTTTGTAAAAAGAGCAAATCACTCCCTTCTTTTACTATAGGATTTGGAGAGAATGCAGAGAGTAAGTGTTCGTTATGCCATATTTTTTTACCATCTTTTCGCCAATACAATTGAATTTCCCAACGAGGTAAAGGCTCTCCAGGGTACCATTTGCCCTGCGCATGGTGTAACATGCCGCCTTTGGCTACTTTATGAAGTAAGCGTTTGGTAAGTGTGTTGGCGAGTGCGCGTTTATGAGGACCATCGGCAGCGGTGTTCCATTCCGCAGCTTCCATATCATCTATAGATACAAAGGTAGGCTCGCCCCCCATAGTAAGACGAACATCGCCTTTTTGTAAATCTCTTTCAACTTTAGTTCCTACTTTATAGATGGCCTTCCATTGGTCGTCTGTATAGGGTTTTGTAACCCTTGGCGATTCTAGAATACGGGTTACAGAGTTGCTAAATTCAAATTCTGTTTCACAAGGATCAGACATGCCTGTTACGGCAGCGGCACTTTCGTAATGTGGGGTGCACGATAAGGGAATATGCCCTTCGCCTACAAATAATCCCGAGGTGGGATCAAGACCAATCCAACCTGCTCCAGGCAGATAGACTTCTGTCCAAGCGTGAAGATCTGTAAAATCTTCAGCAGGCCCCGAAGGCCCATCTAAAGAAGGTTCGTCTGGGCTTAATTGTACAATATAACCAGATACAAATCGGGCAGCAAAACCAAGATGTCTTAACACCTGTACAAAAAGCCACGCATAATCTCGGCAAGACCCTGTTTTACAAGCTAAGGTTTCTTCAGAAGTTTGTACCCCTGGTTGTAGTCTTATGTTATAACTAAGGTATTCGTAAATTTTCCGATTAAGGTCTATTAAAAAATAAATGGTTTTTCTCGGCGTGTAATCTATCGTGTTTAGAAAAGCATCAAGTTGTTCCCCTTTATCGTTTATTTCTAAATATGGGGTCAATTCCTTTTTTACAATGTCGGTATACTCAAAAGGGTATTCTTCAGCACTTTTTTCAATAAAAAAATCAAAAGGATTAATGGTTTTTAAGTCCGCTACAATTTCTACAGCAATAGAAAGTGCTTTTGTTTTTTCAGGAAAAATAACTCTTGCTTGATAATTTCCAAAGGGATCTTGTTGCCAATTAAAAAAATGATTTTCTGGAGTAATTTTTAGAGCGTAAGATTCTATAGGAGTTCTGCTATGTGGTGCAGGTCTTAATCTGAAAATATGGGGTGATAAATTTACGCTTCTATCGTATTTGTATACGGTTTTATGTGAAATCACTACTTTTAAAGCCATAGAATGAATTGAATTTAATACTTAATACCTTTTTAGGACGCTTCACTATAAAATAAAGGCCTACACAAGTCTTAGCATATCATTGATGTCTCCCCCTAAGGCAGATTAATACTAAAATAATGTGTGCCGAATTACCCTATAAAAAAGGTGCCCTTAACAAATTTACAGCTTTATTACCTGTCGTGTTAGCTGTTTTAAAAATTTAAATGAAAGCATCTCGCTTTTTAAAGATTTCTTAAAAATGACTTTAACTTGCCTTTATTTAGGTATTAAAAAGATTGTAAATTTTAGAAATGAATGATTTAGATACTTTAAAAAACTAGAAAACAGTAATAGTGTTTATGTATTTCTGTATAGTATGTAAGTTTATACGGTAAAAATGGATTTTACTTCCCTTCAATATCACTAATATGGTGTTGCAGTGCTTTTACCGAAATTTGAATTTCTAAAATTAAAAATGCTAGTGATGCGATAAGCAGCAGCAGGGCCACGCCAAAAAACCAAGCCGCAATAGAGTTCTGGCCTATATAAATTAAAAACATGGTAAGCACACAAAGCAATAAGCTGGAAATTCCTAAAATTTGCATGTAACGGGTTAAATATAAACGTTTTTTTATGTTTTGAATTTGAGCCATTAGCACAGAATCTTTATTTTTAACATATTTATCATGTAAATCCCTTATGGTGGCCGCGTAGGCTAAAAACCTATTCGTGTAAGCCAGCATGATTAAGGAAATAGCAGAAAATAATAATGCAGGGGTTGTTAAAGTAAGCGCTTCCATATTTTGTTTTAAGAAATCTATTCAAAGTTAGGTAACTTTTTATATTTTAGAGAGGTGCAAGAAGACTTTCTACATTATATCTGGAAATCGAATTTAATGCAGTTGGAGGATTTAAAAACTTCTGATGGTATTCCTATTGTTATAAAACATAATGGCCTACATAATGAGAATGCAGGTCCAGACTTTTTCAATGCGCAATTGTGTATAGGAGGGCAATTGTGGGCAGGGAATTTAGAAATTCATATCAAATCCTCCGATTGGTATTTACATAATCACGAGCAAGATAGTGCTTACGACAATGTTATTTTACATGTGGTTTGGGAGCACGATACCGAGATATTTCGTAAAGACAATAGCATTATCCCTACTTTGGTACTGCAACAGTATGTTTCAACAGAAGCTTTGCTTAAATACAATCAATTGTTTCAGGCCAAACAGCAATGGATTAGTTGTGAAAAAAACTTCCCTTTCTTAGACGATTTTCGACTTCAAAATTGGTTAGAACGTTTATTTATTGAACGCTTAGAACGTAAATCTCTAGAGGTTTTTAAGTTGTTAGAGGCTTCTAAAAATAACTGGGAAGCCGTTTTGTTTAAAATGCTAGCCAAAAATTTTGGACTTAAAGTAAATGGCGATGCTTTTTTAAGTATGGCTAATAGTTTCGATTTTTCAATACTTCGCAAAGTACAGCACAATGCTTTACAGCTAGAAGCATTGCTATTTGGGCAATCGCATTTATTAGAAGAAACTTTAGAAGAACCTTACCATGGTCTTTTGAAGCAAAACTATAAGTTTTTACAGCAAAAATTTAGTTTAAATACCTCGGGAGTGACCCAACCTTTATTTTTTAGATTGCGGCCTTATAATTTTCCTACCATTCGCCTTTCGCAATTGGCACATTTGTATCACAAGCATCAAAATGTATTTTCTAGACTTGTAGATGCGACAACAACCGAAGCAATTTACAAGGTCTTTAACGTACAAACTGCTTCTTTTTGGGAAACCCATTTTACATTTACTAAAGTTTCAAAAGTGTCACGAAAAGCTGTTTCAAAAGCATTTATCGACTTGTTGATTATTAACACGATTATTCCTGTAAAATTTGCTTATGCCAAATATAAAGGCCATTCGAATGCAGATGTATTATTTTTACTTTTATCTACAATACCTTCAGAGAAAAATAGTACCATAGATAGGTTTAACAGCCTTCAAAAGATCTCAAAAACAGCCTTACATTCCCAAGCACTACTCCAATTAAAAACCGAATACTGTAACAAAAAGAAGTGTCTAAAATGTGCTATTGGAACAACATTAATAACCAATTAATAATTAGAATTGGTTTTTAGTGTAATTTATAGCGTATTGCTTTTAAAAGAAAAAACTAAGAGTTAACTTGCGTTTATGAATATTATTCACAGAATATTGTTGTTTTTACAAAAGCATGGTTATCATGTGTGCCAACGTATTGCAGACCGTTTTGGAATACGTGCAAAAGTTGTAAGAACCTCTTTTATGTATATTACGTTTATGACTGTAGGTTTTGGTTTTGCGTTATATTTATTTTTAATGTTTTGGATGCGTATTAAAGACTTAATATACACCAAACGTTCTTCCGTTTTTGATTTGTAATATATGCGCAATCCTATTGTAACTCTATTTAAGTCAAGAATTTATACAGCACTACTATTATTAGGGATAGTGCTTGTTGTTGGTGTTGTGGGCTATAAGACTATCGCAGATTACAGCTGGGTAGATGCATTGTATATGACAGTTATTACAATGACAACTGTAGGGTTTGGAGAAGTATTGCCATTAGACGATCAATCTAAAATTTTTACAGTATTTCTCATTATTGCTAGTGTTATTATAGTAGGTTACGCACTTTCTGTAATTACAGAATATATTTTGAGTAAGAATAATATCGAAGAACTTAAATACAAAAGAATGCAAAAAAAAATAGACCGACTAAAGGATCATGTGGTGATTTGTGGGTATGGGAGAAATGGAAAGCAAGCCGCACAAAAACTACTAGCATATAACAAATCTTTTGTGGTTATTGAAAAGAGTAAGAAGGTTGAAGAACGTCTTAAGGCAGAGGGGTTTCCTTATGTGTTAGGAAATGCTAATGAAGACGAAACATTACTAATGGCAGGGGTAGAACGTGCATCTTGTTTTATCTCGGCACTACCTAACGATGCCGATAATTTATTTGTAGTTCTGTCGGCGCGTCAAATAAATGCATCCATAAACATTATAAGTAGAGCGTCTCAAGAATCTTCGTACCAAAAATTGAAATTAGCAGGCGCTAATAATGTCATTTTACCAGATAAGATAGGAGGAGATCACATGGCATCATTGGTTGTAGTACCAGGTTTAATGGAGTTTATAGATAATTTATCCATTGTAGGGAAATCTAATATTAATATAGAAGAAGTTGCAGTGGCCAAATTAGACATGAACAAAAAGGAGCAAACCATTAAAGATTTAGACCTAAGACGAAAAACAGGATGTACTGTAATAGGATATAAAGATGAAAATGGGGAATACACCGTTAATCCAGAAGCAAATTTGATATTGGCACCCCAGTCTAAAATTATTGTATTAGGGCGACCAGAACAGATTGAAGTACTTAATACCGTGTATAATTTACAGGCAGAAGACGCTTAACATTTAACCCTAGTAGGTTTTAAAAACCATTTTTTTTTAGCATCTTGCTAAAAGTTTTAGCTAAAACCTTACATAAAAACACTGTTTTGAAATAGTCATGTGTACGAGAACAAAGGCTATTATAAGCATTTTTTAATAATACTCTAACATATTTTTTATGAAGAAATATCTTCTTTCAATAGTAGCAGTGCTACTTCCTTTTTTAGTAATTGCCCAAGAACAATCTATAGATGAACTTATAGAAGCTAAGTTTAAACCATTTTCAAAAGCTGTAAGTGGTTTTGTTTTTTATGCGATTCCCATTGCAGGAAAGCAAGTGCCAATAGTACTTATAGTGTTGCTGTTAGGCGCTTTATTTTTTACGTTATATTTTAAATTTGCAAACATAAGATTATTAGGTGTTGCTTTTAAAGCGACCAAAGGGACTTATGATGCTATAGATTATAACAGTGTCGATGTTATGGATGGGGATAGTACCCCTGGGGGCGATATCTTAGAAACGCCTAAAGCAGAAGGTGTTATTGGAGAGGTGACCCATTTCCAAGCTTTAACGGCAGCCTTGTCGGCAACAGTAGGCCTAGGTAATATCGCTGGTGTGGCAGTAGCTATAGCCATTGGAGGGCCTGGCGCCACATTTTGGATGATTTTAGCAGGATTTTTAGGGATGTCTACCAAACTTGTAGAAGCAACTTTGGGTGTAAAATATAGAGAAGTTGGTGCAAATGGCAAGATTTATGGAGGGCCAATGTATTACCTTAAAAAAGGATTAGAAGAAGAGAATTTTGGTGTTTTAGGTAAAATACTCGCATTGCTTTTTGCGATTTTTGTGGTAGGTGGTTCTTTTGGTGGCGGCAATATGTTTCAAGCCAATCAAGCTGCAGCACAATTTAAATTGTTGACAGGATTCGATTCTGGTTTTGGTTTTGGAATTATTATGGCGGTTTTGGTTGCTGTGGTTATTATTGGGGGCATACAGCGCATAGGAAAGGTAACAGAAAAAATTGTACCATTTATGGGCATTATGTATGTTGGTGCTGCTTTGGTGATTATATTTATGAATATTACCGCTATTCCAGAAGCATTAGGGCAAATTTGGACAGGGGTTTTTGAAAGTAATACGCTATTGGGTGGTTTTATAGGGGTGATGATTGTAGGCTTTCAACGTGCTGCTTTTTCTAATGAAGCAGGTGTAGGATCTGCCTCTATTGCACATGCCGCAGTTAAAACACGATTCCCCGCAAGTGAAGGTATCGTGGCTTCAATTGGACCTTTTGTCGATACTGTTGTAATTTGTACCATGACAGCTTTGGTGATCATCATTACAAATATAAAAAGCAACCTTTTTGAATATGCCAATTTAGATGCTGGCAATAATGTGATTATGAATGGGACAGGGAAACATCTAGGGGGTGTAGATTTAACGTCTGTAGCCTTCGATTCGGCCATTCCTAATTTTTCAATCTTATTAACTATAGCAGTGATATTGTTTGCCTTTTCCACAATGTTATCTTGGTCTTATTATGGGTTACAAGGGTGGAAATATTTATTTGGAAAAGGCAAAGCGGCAGACATATCTTATAAAATATTGTTTTTGTTTTTTGTAGTTGTTGGCGCCTCTTCTAGTTTAAATTCTGTGATCGATTTTTCAGATGCTATGATTTTTGCCATGGTGTTTCCTAATGTAATAGGCTTGCTTATTCTGTTGCCTAAAGTAAAGAAAGAACTAGAACGTTATTTGATAGCAGTAGGTTACAAAACGAAATCTTAATACAGATGACATGAAATCAATATCCTCCTTCTTTGTATTTTTTAAAGCAGAACGAAGGGGGATTTTTGTTTTGGTAGTGGTTATAGTTATGCTACAAATTGGGGCTTATGTTTTGAAAAAGCCCACATATCATATCTCTATTGATGAAAACGCTTTACGTCGTTATGAGGCAGAGGTCGATAGCTTACGTCGTATTGCTTTAGATAATAAAAAGGTTGAGATAAAACCCTTTAACCCGAATTATATATCAGACTATAAAGGTGCTCTATTGGGAATGTCACCCATAGAACTTGACAGGTTGTTTGCATATAGAACACATAATAAATGGGTAAACTCCGCAAAAGAATTCCAGAGCGTTACAGGTGTTTCAGATTCATTGTTAAGGAGAATTAGTCCTTATTTTAAATTTCCAAAACAGGCTTTTAAAGCAAAAGATGTAATTTTTAAAACAGGTAACCGTAATACCTCTAAACAAGATTTGAATAGTGCTACAGTTAAAGACTTGCAACAAGTTTTTGGTTTAGGCAATGTTTTGTCTAAACGTATCATTGCTTACAGAGAGGGTTTTGAAGGCGGTTTTGCAGATTTAATAGAGCTTAGAGAGGTTTATGGCTTAAGTCCAGAAACTATAAAACGTATAAGGGCAAAGTTTGAAATACAAACACCAAGACATGTCAATAAACATAATTTAAATACAGCAACTATAGACGAGTTGGTAACTGTAAAATATATAGATTATGAAATTGCTCATGCTATTATTCAATATAGAATACTTCATGAAGGTTTTTCTACTTTGGCAGAATTATCTAAAGTAAAAGAGATTCCCATAAGTAAAATAGATTTAATTAAATTATCTTTGCAGATTCAATAAAAGAGCACATTAAACCCGCTTTAGGCATTAAAGGGGCGTCATGAAGCTTGGATATCCAATACATACTAGTGTTTTCTCAGTTATTAAAATAATAGCGTTATGATGAAACTGAAAAACGCAATTTACGGTAGTATATGAAGGAAATCACAGCTGTAATAGAGTTTCTAATGCATAAAACAGGTTAAAGTTCCTATCCAAACAAACCAAGCTAGGAATTAATGTTTATCTAAAATATAAAATATGACAAGTATGTACTTCACTGAAGAGCACCAGCTCTTTAGAAAAAGTTTACAA